>WRCE01000062.1 GCA_009784005.1 Candidatus Methanimicrococcus labiotermitis | reverse complement strand
TCCGCTGCTGGCGTCGACCGGCTCTCAGATTACGGATTCGGCTCGTTCCCGAGCGTTCAGAATGAGAAAGCACCCGATAAAATCAATTCAAATCATTTCCGTCGGTTTGGTCAATTCGATTGTTTCATTTGCCGATGACGTTTCAATGGCAATGCAGAATCGCGGTTATACCGGCGTCGGCTGGACTTCCATGAACGAACTGAAGTTTAAGAAAAGAGACGCCCTCTTTTTCTGCGTTTTCATATTCATCATCGGCGCAATCGTCGCGGCGGTCGGCCATCAGTATGCGATGATGGCGTCCGGTTTTGCGGCAATGGCATCGTCTGTCATGGTCATGGCGCTGGTTTGATCCGATTCGATTTGTTTTGATCCGATCCGATTTGATTCGTTCCGATCCGATTTGTTTCGGTCCGATCTCTTTTTCATCCTCCAAAGAGTCGCAACAACCGGCAATTTTTTTATGAAACGGCGACACATGAATCGGCAGCGCATGGGTTGCTGTCATCCTCATATCTTAAATATCGTCATTCTTTAACAAGTATCTTTTTGATACTCTATTCTTTTATATGATTAGGTCAGAAAGAGGTCATCAATCGAAGCGGCTTGAGAATCTTTTATATTTATTTGCCGCCATGAACGCTTACAAATATTTTACAAACATTTTACAAACATTTTACAAATTCGATTTTACTAAATTCATTAAAAAATTCAGGAGACGAAACGATGCTTCAAATTGAAGAATTGAATGTGGAGGTAGCCGGCCGACCTCTTTTGAAGAATGTGTCGCTGACTGTTGAAAAGGGCGAGACGACGATTCTGTTTGGCCCCAACGGCGCCGGTAAATCGGCTTTGCTCAGCACGGTTATGGGCTTTTCAAATTTCAAAGTCACTTCCGGTAAGATTTTTTTTAAAGGAAAAGACATCACGGAAATGCCGATTGATGAGCGCGCCAAGATGGGCATCGGCATCATGTCACAGAGGCCTCCCAATATTATCGGCGTGAAGCTGCGCGATTTGCTGGAAGTTGAGAACCGCGGCAGAGCGAAAAATCTTAACGAAATCTCACGCGCCATCGACATGGAACGCTTTTTGGACCGCGATGTCAACGTCGGTTTCTCCGGCGGCGAGATTAAGCGCTCGGAACTGCTTCAGCTGAGCGTTCAGCAGCCCGATTTTTACCTTTTGGATGAACCGGAATCAGGCGTTGACCCCGTCAATATGGCGCAAGTCGGCAACACGATTCGCCGTCTGATTTGCAATAAAAAATCCTGCGTTCCCGACGACCCCGCCCGAAAATCGGCGCTCGTGATTACGCACACCGGTGAAATCTTAAATTATTTGGACGCCGACAAAGCGTACATTTTGTGCGGCGGCGCCGTCATGTGCTCCGGCAACCCGAACAGACTTTTGAACGAAATCAAGACGCAGGGATATGACCAATGCATCCGCTGCAAGGTAAAGGACGTTATTCCGTTGTAATGAGTAAAAAATGGTTCAGGTGAAATGGTTCAGGTGAAATGGTTCAGGTGAAATGGTTCAGGTGAAATGGTTCAGGTGAAATGATGACGGATGATAATAAAATGAAGGAAACAAAGACGGAAACAAAGACGGAAACAAAGAAGGAAACGGCGGAGGAAACAACACAGCGCGTTCAAAATTCTTTGAACAAGGAAGCGGCATACGGCGGATACGTGGATTTGAAAGCTTACCACATCCCCGACACGTCTCTCAAAGTCGATAAAATGACGGACCTCGACGCGATGATCAAAACGTCTCTGACAAACGTCGGCATCATGACCGACGGCAAGAGTTCAAGCGGCGACTTTATGATGTACAACAATCAAGTTTCACATCGTTCGGTAACGGCCGACGGTTTGGAATTGATGTCCCTCAAGGAAGCTTTACAAAAATACGATTGGCTGGAAGAATATTCATGGCAGCTGGTCAAGCCCGATACCGACAAATACACGGCGAAAACCTATATGGAAGATGCCGACGGGTATTTCATCCGCGTTTTGCCCGGCAAAAAAATCGCGGCGCCGGTTCAATCCTGCTTAATGATCGGCGAACAGGAAGGCCTTCAGGCCGTTCACAATATCATTATCATCGAAGAAGGCGCCGAGATTGAAATCGTCACCGGGTGCCTGACACACGACGACGTTTTGCGTGCGCTTCACATCGGCGTTTCTGAAATGTACATCAAAAAAGGCGGCAAGCTGACGTTTTCAATGATTCACAATTGGGACGAATCGGTCGAAGTCCGCCCGAGAACCGCCACCCGCATTGAAGAAAACGGCCAACTGATTAACAATTACGTCTGCTTAAAACCCGCGTACACCATCCAATCCAATCCCGCGACATATTTGGAAGGCGAAGGCGCCGCCGCGTATTTCAACACAATCGCCGTCGCTCACCCCGGCTCCACCTTGGACATGGGCAGCCGCGTTTACTTAAACGCGCCAAACACGAAAACCGAAATCATCTCAAGAACGATTACAATCGGCGGCGAGGTCATTTC
>WRCE01000061.1 GCA_009784005.1 Candidatus Methanimicrococcus labiotermitis | reverse complement strand
ATTCGTTTCGTGATTATTCGTTTCGTGATTATTCGTTTCGTGATTATTCGTTTCGTGATTATTCGTTTCGTGATTATTCGTTTCGTGATTATTCGTTTCGTGATTATTCGTTTCGTGATTATTATGTCTTTCATGGATTCTGTTATCGCTTTCATTCAGCTGTATTATATTGATCCGATCATTCATGATTCCGGTTACAATATTTACAACACGGTGACATGGGCTATCGTTTTAGGGCTCTGTGTTTACTTTTTGCTTTATCTTTTTCAAAAGATGGACATTAAAATCGATTCCAAATTCATGGGCGCGACCTTGCCTTTTGTCGTTCTCGGCGCGGTTCTTCGCGTTGTCGGCGATTCCGGCGTCGTTTCCCCTCCTTTCAGCTACGTTTTGATCACGCCGAATGTTTATTTCTTTGTCTTTTTGCTGGGCGCGTCTTTTTTGGCAGCCTCGCTGCTGCTTCAGAAATTCGGCGCCGTCAAAACATTCCATCTGCCTTATGCCGCTCTCGGCTGTCTTTCTGTTTTGGCCGCCTGCGCCGTTTTGTTCGCGGCGTGTACGGTTGCTCACCTTTGGGTGCCTTTTGCCGTCGCCGGTATCGGTCTTGGGATCACTCTCATTGTCGGCGTTGTTGCCAAAAAAACCGGCAGCTCTCTTTTTTCAAATAAAATGAATTTGACAATCCTGGCCGCGCACATGTTGGACGCCGCGTCGACCGTTGTCGGCATTGAAGTTTTCGGCTATGTCGAAAAGCATGTTTTGCCGGCTTATTTGATTGAGCTGACCGGAACAGCGTTTGTCATGTTCCCGTTGAAATTTATCATTTTCCTCGCCGTCGTTTTGGCCTTGGACAAAGCACTTCAAAAGGCAGTGGAAAACGACAGCGAAGAAGACAAAGAGCAGATGGGGCAGATCAAAGAAGCCATTAAGTTCGTTGTCATCGTTCTCGGACTGGCGCCCGCTATTCGTAATTCCGTCCGTTTGTTCTTCGGAATCTGATATATAGCCGAAATATCATATATCGCAGTTGATACAAGTGATTGATGCAACAGAAACAGGACGGGACGATGACAGGAGCCGGCGTCAAGATTTGAGGCCGGATTTGCAATCGGATTTGCAGCCGAATTTGCTGCCGGATTTGAAAGACGAGTCTCGCGGCTCGAATTTTTCAGAAGCGGGTGAGCTTCCCGTCGAATCTAAACACTCTTTCGCTGAATCCGATGCTTTTTTCGCCGAACCTGAACACTCCCTCGTTGAATCTGATGATTCTTTTGCCGAATCCGATGCCTCTTTTGCTGAATCCGATGCCTCTTTTGCCGAATTCGATGATTTTGACGCCGATCTTTACGATGATGTTGCCGATGACTTTGGCGACGATTTTGCCGGCTTTGAAGGTGAAAGTTTTATCCATCCTCCGCCCGCGGCGGCTCAGAAAAAGGTTTTTTCTTTGAAAGAATCCCTCAAAAACTTCTCTTACCCGCGGTGGTTGAAATCGGTTTTACCGCAGTACTTCAAGCCGACTCTTTGGATGACGGTTCTTTTCATCGCGGCGGCTGTCCTCGGTTATTTTGCCGGCCAATCCGACCCTGAAATCTTTGAGACCGTTTTTTCATCCCTCGGTATTCCCGACGGCAGTTCTTTTGACCTTTTCCTGTTTATTTTCTTCAATAATGCAGGCGTTTTATTCATGCTGATTTTATTCGGCTTCGTTTTTGCGATTTTACCTGTCCTCGTTGTTCTTGTCAACGGGTCCATCATCGGGCTTGTCAGCGAAGCGTCCCTTCGTCAGTTCGGCTTGCCCTTCCTTTTGGCGGGCCTTTTGCCGCACGGCATCATTGAACTTCCGGTGATATTGATTGGCGCGGGAATCGGCTTTAAGCTGGGCGCTTTGTTTACCCGCCTTCTCTTAAACATGATTAAGGGAAATCCCGACGTTTGCAGCAACCTGGCGAATCAATTCAAAAAAGAATTTTTAAATGCCGCCGGCCTCTATTTCCTCTTCTTGCTACCGCTTCTTTTGATTGCGGCATTCATTGAAGTATATGTGACGATGCCGCTGCTGGGTATCCTTTTCTGAATCGGAATGATGCTGCGCTGTTTCGCTGTTGTGTCGCCCCGCCGCCCCGCCGCCGTCTTGCCCGTGCCGCTGCATCGTCCCGCCGCTCGCGCTGTTTCGTCGCCGCCCCGCCCGCACGCGAACCGCCTCATTTTTATTTTATCATTGAGTTTCCGCCACCTGTTCTTCCATTCCTGTGATTTCCGATTGTCGTTTTTAAAAAAGACGCGAATTCTTGCCGAACAATTCCTTTTATATAATCCGATACGTTAATCAATCATCTCAGATATCATTCTGTTTTAAATTTTCAAAAGGAATTTCATTTCGCCGGTGATATATTATGATTTCAAGAAAACAAATTAAGGAAACTGTTGACCAATATTACAACAATCCCGAACAAATCAAAATCGGGACAATTGCCTCCCATTCGGGTTTGGATGTCTGCGACGGCGCCGCCGAAGAAGATTTCAGGACCGTCGCTTATTGTAAAAAGGGCCGGGAACAAACGTATTCCGATTATTTTAAAGCGCAGCGCGATTCAAACGGCCGCCTCGTCCGCGGCATT
>WRCE01000060.1 GCA_009784005.1 Candidatus Methanimicrococcus labiotermitis | reverse complement strand
GCTTATTTCAAACGGATTTGACGTGTTTACCGTCAAAAAAGAACTCTATGAGTCAGGCGTTGTTCAAACAAAAACCGTTTTTGGAAACCCTGTAAGGGTTTACAGTTTGGAACGAACCATTTGCGACTGCGTCAAAAGTCGGAATAAAATGGATATTGCTGTCGTAACAGACGCTTTAAAGCGTTACTCAAAGCGAAAAGATAAAAACCTTCATTTGCTCATGGAATACGCGGAATTATTCCGCATCACGAAACTGTTGAGAAACTATATGGAAGTACTTTTGTGAAAAAAAAATTCACTAACCTTATTCTGCTTCCTAAAAAAATAAGAATTCTGATTGTTTTAATAATAATTTTTTGATATGCTCAACATCTGCAAATAAGACTCTTTTGCCAAACCCGTGGGCTTTCAAAATGTTTTTGGACAAACCTATTATTTTTTTTTCATCTCTCAAATCAATTCTGACTTCAATTTCATTTTTATCTAAATAAATCGACTCAATATATTTTTCAGTGACCGGAAACATATTTTGAATTAAAAAGGTTGTTTCATTTCCGAGGAAATTACAAAAATAAATCGTGCTGCAATACCCGTATTTTTCAACCTTTTCGTGGTAAATTCGCTTATATTTTTCAACTTGAGACGATATCGGAATGAGCCACAACAATTTGGGATGTTTGACATCTCTAAAAGAAAAAAAGCAAGGCCGGTCGTGAAATTCCCCAGGCTTCCCGTCTTTATTCTTCATTAAATATTCATCAGGAAACTCTTTAAAAAAACGTTCTGAAATGAAATAGAAACAGCCTGACATTTTAACAACCTGAAGAACAGAAAATAAGAAAGAATAAGAAGGAAATCACTCCACATTTGAATCCGGCCATTTTACACCCCGCATACCGGAGAGCGGAGAAACATTTGGATCCGGCCATTTTATACCCCGCATACCGGAGAGCGGAGAACATTTAGAATAATTTCCTTCAATAGCCGATTAAAAGCTATTGATATAAACAATTTCTTATTACTATATCAAAGTTTCTTTTTTTTTACCGTTATCGTTTTTTCCTCTGATACGCCCGCGCGCTTTCAACGAAAACTTTGGCAAAATCAGTGTAAGAAGAACCGTGATAATGAACATAAGTGCCGATCGTATTATTGACGACCATGCCGTCCTTTTTATCTTTAATCCCAAAACCGCGCGAAATGTCAATGGTGTATTCGATGTCATCGGAAATGTCTTCTAAAATCGAGTGGTGGAATTCGTGCGCGATGAACGCGGCGCCTTTCTTGCCAATCGGCGTGTCCTTTTCAAACGTTCCGTTCGTGTACGTAACAACGCGCTTGCCGCTGCCGTAAACGGTTGTGCAGTCAAAAATACCGGCCATCTTGAAAGAAACGTCCGGCGCGTCTTTGCTTTTGATTGTCATTTTATTCGTCAAATAATTCATGCCGGCCGATTCCGCGAAAATCGGCATACCCGCGGTGGATGCTTTTTGAATCGACGCTTTCATAGATTCGTTTCGCGACAGCTCCATGGCAAAAATTTCGGGCGTGCCGCCGCCGATATAAAGCGCGTCAACGTCGGGGATTTTGTCATCCCGAATCGGGCTGAACAGTTCAATTTCCGCGCCCTCCGCCAAAATCAAATCCATGTTATCGGGATAGTAAAAGTTAAAAGCCTCATCAAACGCCACGCCGATTTTCGGGGGGATTTCGCCGGTCTCGGCACCTGCGTCGGCGCCAGCCTCGGTGCCGACCTCGGCGGCGGCATCGTCACCTGCCTCGGCTTTTCGCCCTTCAAAACGGCTTTTTTTCGGGATTTGAATCGGCGCGGCGGTCTCGGCGATTTGAATCAGTTTATCCAAATCCACGCTTTCCATGACGGTTTTTTGAATCAGCTCGATCCGCTCGGAAAAACGGTCATAGGTTTTCCGTCCTTCCGGAATCGGAATCAAACCGAGTTCGCGCGACCAAAAGTCCATGTCGGGGTTTCGGGCGACAATGCCGATTACGGGAACGCCCGTCGTGCTTTCAATCGCCGCCACTGCCTTTTCAGCGTGCCTTTTGCTTCCGATGTTGTTTAAAATAACGCCCGCGATATTGACATCGGGGTCAAAAGAAACAAATCCCTTCACAAGCGCCGCGCAGGAGCGGGTCATGCTGCGGGCGTTAATAACCATAATCACGGGACATTTCAAAATCTTGGAAATCTGTGCCGTGCTGCCGATATCCGAGTCGGCGGCAAGTCCCTCGTACAAGCCGCGGACACCTTCAATCACCGCGATTTCCGCCGGTTTTCCGCAAGTTTCAAGAGAGGTGCAGGCGTGTGAAAAAACATCAATGACACCCTCTTCCCCCATCAAATAACCGTCCAGATTGCGCGAGCGGCGGCCGGCGATTTCGGTGTGGTATTCCGGGTCAATGTAATCCAGCGCCACTTTAAACGGCTGGACGGCATAGCCTCTCGCTTTCAGCGCGGCCATAATTCCCATTGAGATCGTCGTCTTGCCCGACGAAGAGCGGTCGGCCGAAATCAAAATCCTCGGGACCAATTCGGATGTCATTTTGAATCTCCTTTGTTTGTTAATAATTGAAACGGTTGGGTCAACCGACATGGTTGCGTCCATCGAAACGGTTGCTTTCAATCGCTGTATTTTTTGGACAACTCTCTTAACTGGTCGTCATCCAGCGGCTTTGCTTTGGCGCGGGATTCGTTGTTGAAAATGTCTTTTGCCAGCTGCTTGTAAACGCTCGCGATTTCCGATGCCGGCGCTTTTTCAAGAACCGAAAAACCGTCGCGTTCACAACTTTGAACCAGCGGGTCTTTCGGGATGTAACCGACAAGCTTGCTGCCGATTCTGTCTGAAAACTCTTC
>WRCE01000059.1 GCA_009784005.1 Candidatus Methanimicrococcus labiotermitis | reverse complement strand
TGATGTTAATTGATGATGTTAATTGATGATGTTAATTGATGATGTTAATTGATGATGTTAATTGATGATGTTAATTGATGATGTTAATTGATGATGTTAATTGATGATGTTAATTGATGATGTCAATCAACAATGCCAACGGGGGAAAATAATGAGAATCACAGAAAGGGAAATTTTCCATATTTGCGGATATGCTGTTGAAACAAACGCCAAACAAAGCGAACAAGATGTTTCACAGCTCTATAATGACTTTTTTGAAAATGACAGAGAATCTGTTTTGCGCGGTTTGGGCGGTTCGCGCGGTTTGGGCGGTTTGGGCGGTTTGGGCGGTTTGGGCGGTTTGGGTGGTTTGGGCAGTTCGCGCGGTTTGGGCGGTTCGTGTGGTTCGCGCGGTTCGCACGATTCGCATGGCAGCCAAAAAGGATACTACGGCTTATTGTGGTATACAGAAGGGCATGAGAAATATTTCTATTTGCTCGGGATTGAGGTCTCGGGAGAAATCAAGCCGCCCGAAAACGCGATGCTCAAGACCGCGCCTAAAACGACATACGCCGTTGCCTGTTATCCCGGCGGCAAAGACGGGATTGAAGCGTGGACTGAATTTTTTTATACTGATATTCCAAATGCGGGATACACGGTTAACGAGAAGCTCAATTTCTACTTTGAGTATTATCCAAAAAGCGTCGACGGCGATTATGAATTATGGGTTCCGGTGCTGAAATCTGAATAAATCTTTCATTGGGATGGGAGATTTATTCTACGATTTCAATTTTGGATCTGAGGAGAATCGCAATTGCCGCTACAACCGCTGCAACCGCCGCCATCACCAGCAAACACCCGATAATTGCGAATGCTATGATATGCTCGAAGGTCATTCGTTCAATAAACGTTTTGTTCTTGGCGGGCAGGGGTGTGTTGTTGCCGTCAAATGAGAAGACGACAGATGTGCCGTTGCCCGCGGGCGCGACGTCCTGCGTGTATGTGCCGTTGCCGGCGTGCGCGAAGTCTTGCGTGTATATGCCGTTGTCTGTGAATGTGCCGTTGCCCGCGGGTATGGTTCCTATGAATGTACCTGTGTTGCTGATTATGCCGCTGTTGTCAATAACGCCGCTGTTGTACACCCTCCCGTTATTGGTAATCCTTCCGCCGTCGCTGTTGTAAATCGTGCCGCCGTTGTTCATTACGCTGCCGTTGTTGATGGTAATACTGCCGCCGCTATTGATGATAATACTGCCGTTGTTGATGGTCGTCCCGCTATTGATGGTAATCGCGTGTCCGATTTCAAGCGTGCAGCCGTAATTGGCGATCATTTCAGTTATCGTAAAGTCGGAAGTCGTCGTGATTGTTACGGCGTCGCCCGCTCTGAGCGCGCCAATCAGGTCTTGCTGGCTCGCCACTTCGTAGTCCGCCGCCAGCGCCGCTTGCGCCGCCAGCGCCGACGTCATGAAGCCGGGCAGAGCTGCCAAAATAAGAACCGCCGTCAGTATGAGTAAGAGAATTTTCAAGACGGATTTGCTTTTGTTCATTTCCGCTACCTTCTTAATTTCGTTTTTTAAAAAGGATGTTTTTGTTCTCAAAGAAAGAGGTGCCGGCATTTTTGATAATGCCGGCAAAATACGGTATTTGTGGTATTTGTGCTATTTACGATATTTGTGGTTTTGCAATATTTGTGTTATTGCTTTTTTGCAATATTTGTGTTATTGCTTTTTTGCAATACTTGTGTTATTGCTTCTCTAACATATCGTTTCATTGTATAATTACGTTGTGTAATCTGCATTGATCTTGACATAATCGTATGTCAAATCACAGCCCCACGCTGTCGCTTTGTCGCTTCCGGCGCCTAAATCCGCCCGGATGTAAATTGTTTTGGCGGACATTATTGCTTTGAGCGCCGCGAGGGAGGCTTCATCGTTGTTGGTGATTTTTCCTTTTTCGACCATTGTAATTGATTTTTCACCGTCGGAAAGTGTCAGTGATATGTTTTTTTGGTCGAAATCGGCGCCGGAATAGCCGGCGGCGGCGACGATACGGCCCCAGTTCGGGTCGTTGCCGTAAATGGCGGATTTGACAAGCGGTGACCGAACGATTGATTTTGAGGCAAGAACGGCATCCCGTTCATCGGCGGCCGAGGTGACCGTACATTCGACAAGTTTGGTCGCGCCTTCGCCGTCGCGGGCAATCATTTTTGCCAGCTCGCGCAAGACGGTTTCCAAAGCTTCCAAAAATTCGGGGTAAACGGAGGCGTCCGCTTTTGAGGAAACGCCGGATTTTCCGGTCGCCGTTATGAGGCACATATCGTTTGTGCTGGTGTCGCCGTCAACAACAATCATGTTGAACGTTCGGCCGATGAGGACTTTGAAATCATCGTCAAAGGAGTCTTTTTCAATCAACAGGTCGGTGTACACAAACGCCAGCATTGTTCCCATGTTGGGCTCAATCATGCCCGAGCCTTTGGTAATGCCGCCGACTCGGAATGTGCCGCCGCTTGTTTTTACTTCAACGGCGATTCCTTTCGGAACCAGATCGGTTGTCATGATGGCTTTCATGGTTTCATCGTTTTCCTTCTCGCCCGAGCCGAGGTTTGGAAGAACGCGGTCAATTTGTTCTTTGATAATGTCGATATGCAGTTTGCGGCCGATGACGCCGGTTGAGGCAACGCCGATAAATTTTTTGTCTATGCCTAATTTTTCGGCAAGCGTTTCAGCCATCACATTCGCGTCCTCTAAACCCGGCTCGCCTGTAAACGCGTTGGCGTTTCCGCTGTTGACGATGACGGCTTCCAAAAATCCGCCGTTTGTTTCCAAATTTTCCTTTGTAATAATGCACGGCGCGGCAATGACTTTATTTTTCGTGTAGACACCCGCGGCTTTACCGCTCGCCGTGATGATTGCAAGGCCCTTTTTCCCTTCTTTAATACCGTAAGCTTTCACGCCGTCAACAGCGCAAATGCCGCCTTTGATTTCTCGAATCATTTCTTTTCTTCCTGTAATTTTCCTGAATTTTCTTCTTGGAATTTTTCCTGAATTTTCTTCTTGGAATTTTTCCTGAATTTTCTTCTTGGAATTATTTTCCTGAATTTTCTTCTTGGAATTTTTCCTGAATTTTCTTCTT
>WRCE01000058.1 GCA_009784005.1 Candidatus Methanimicrococcus labiotermitis | reverse complement strand
GCCCGTCTTTAACAGCGCTTTGGCGCAGTGTCCCCTCAAACAAAAACCCCGCTTTTTCCAGTACTCTGCAGGACGCTTGATTAAAAGCAAACGGCTGCGCAAAAATACGTATGATATCAGTGTTTTTGAAAATATACGCGCACATCTGCCTGACAGCTTCGGTCATGATACCTTTGCCCCAGTAAGGCTCGGCGATGTAATATCCCAATTCGGCTGTCAAGCGGCCGGCATCTTCTTTGCGGAACACACCGATGCTGCCGATGACCTTGCCGCCATATGTCACAGCGAACGCGTATTGAGAGTCTTTTTCGGCTTCCAACGTTTTATTGATAAACTCGGCGGCATCTTTTTCGGTGTATGGGAAAGGAATGCCGTCCCGTAAGTTATCCAGTATTTTTTTATTATTGAGAGCGGCCGTTAAGTCGGCGGCGTCTTCAATTTTCCAGTTTCGGAGTGTAACGTTCATTTTTTGTTTCTCCCTTTTCCCCTTTCGTTTCCCCTTTCGTTTCCCCTTTCGTTTCCCCGGCTTTGTTTTAATAGTTCATTCACGCAACAATGTATAATGAGCGTTTCTCCCGCTTGCTTCTTGAGCCAAAATGCCTTTTTCAATCAAATCTTTGATGTCTCGCAAAGCGGTGTCAGTCGAACATTTTGCCATTTTTGCCCACTTTGACGTTGTGAGTTTCCCGTAAAAATCATCGAAGAGTTTGTTGATCATCAAGCGCTGGCGCTCGTTCATTTGAATATTTTCGTGTTTGCTCCAAAATTCTGCTTTCAGTGTGATATTTTTAATACTGTTTTCCGTTTCCTGTAAAGCGTGTTTCAGGCAATTCAAAAACCAAACAAGCCAATCTGTAATATCGCTGCTGTATTGAGATTTCCTGAGCGTTTCATAGTAATCGCTTCGCTCTGCGAGTATTTGTTTTGACATGCTGTAAAAGCGCTCCGCTGAGCCTTCGCTGCGCGCGAGTAACATATCGGAAATTGCCCGCGTCATCCGTCCGTTTCCGTCATCAAACGGGTGAATGATGATAAACCAAAAATGCGCGACTGCGGATTTTAATACGCGGTCGATGACGATTTCATCATCGTTTAACCACAAAAGGAACTTATCCATCTCCGCTTTTACATTTTTTGCGGCAACGGCTTCATAGTGCACTTTTTCCTTTCCGGCTGAGGCGGAAACGACTTTCATTTCATCGGTACGATATCCTCCAACCTCGATTTTGTTTATTCCGCTGTAACCTGTCGGAAAAAGCGCCGCGTGCCACCCGAAGAGGCGTTCTTCTGTCAGCGGATTTTGATAATTTTGTGTTGCGTCAAGCATCATTTCAACAACGCCTTCGACATCGCGGGGAGACGGAAAAAGTCCTGCCTCGTTTATCCCCAAACGGCGGGCGACAGAAGAGCGAACTTGATCGTAATTGAGTTTCTCGCCTTCGATTTCAGATGATTTGAGCACATCAAGCGTCAGCATTTCAAGTTTCTTTTCTTCCTTTGACGCAAAGCCGAGCAAATGGATTTGTCCCAAAATCTTGCCCTGCAAAAGGCGAACCTCACCAAGCGCTTCGCTGACAACCGCATTTTGCCAACTGAAATCAGTCCAATTTTCGTGTTGATAAATATATTCAGCCATAATTATGAGCAATTTTGCGGTAAAAGTATATAATATTTACCGCATTTTTGCGGCGAAAGTGTGAAATAATCCCCGCATTTTTGCGGTGAATAAATTGATTTTTTGCCGCAAATCTGATAGAGGCTGTTTCAGGAAAGGAGAGAGGAACCGGGGCAACCGTTTGTCAAAGAAAAGCAAGGCATGGCGCCGAAAAACGAAAAAGAGAAAAAAGCAAAAGAAGAGGGGCAAAAGAGAAAAAACAAAAGGGAAAGGGCAAAAGAGAAAAATGCAAAAGGGAAGGGGCAAAAGAGAAAAATGCAAAAGGTAGAAACAAAAAAAGAAAAATTAAAGAGCATCCGCCTTCTCTTTCATTGCCCTGACCAGCGCTTCAAACGTGAATTCTTCGGGAACAACGTCCACTTTAACGCCGAAACTTTCAACGGTTTGAGCAGTAGGGTAGCCGATTGCGCCGACAAGCGAATCGTTCAAAATATCAATAACCGTATCCTTTTCGCCCATTTTATCGGCTAAAGACATGAAATTTTTAACCATCATTGTGCTGGTAAAAGCGAAAGCGTCAATCTTGCGGTCAATGATTTGGTCAATCAGTTCTTCCGCGGGGCCGCTTTCGGGAATGTCTAACGTGTAGACGTGTGTTTGATAAACGGTTGCCCCGGCTTCTTTAAGCCCCAAGACAAGCACTTCTGAGCCGTAAAAACTTCTCGGAATGTCGATGACTTTGCCGGCGGCGGCTTTGCCTAAATCATTGACAAGACCTTCTGAACTGTATTCGCCGGGCATTAAAGAGCTTGTCAGGCCGCAGCTTTCCATTCTTTTACGGGTTGCGGGGCCGATGGCAACGAGTTGAACCTTTTTCAGAGCTTCCCGAAAAGTCGTCTCGTCCACGCCGGTTCCTTCCAGATTCTTCAGGGTGAAGTCAATGCCGTTTGCGCTTGTAAAAATCACATAATTCGTCTCTTGAGACATAACGCGGCGGACAAAACCGTCAAAGGCGTCGTCTTTCATTCCTTTGATTGCCACAACCGGGACACAGAGCGGCTGAAAACCGATTTGTTCCGCGATCTCTTCAGACGCGTCCGTGTGCGTCTCCGGTCTCATGATTGCCAAAACGGGTTTTTTGTCCATGTAAATCCTCCCGAAAAATTATTTGAATTATTATTCAAACAATCTCATCAATAATATAAACATCTCAATCAATAATTCAAGCACTCTGATAAATAATTCTAACATTCCAATCAATAATTCAAACATTTCAATCAACAATCCAAATACGCCGGTCAATATTTTGAAATCTGCTCCCCGAGAATATCATGAAGGCGGACAACGTCGCCGATGACGGTAATCGCCGGCGCTTTGACATTGCGCTCTTCCGCCAGCGCGGAAATATTTGAAAGGGTGCCGACGGTGACTCTTTGGTCGGGGCGTGTGCCTCTTTCAATGAGCGCGGCGGGCGTCTTGGGGTCTTTGCCGTATTTCAAAAGTTCATCACAGTTGCGCTTCAGCATTTTAACGCCCATAAAGATGACGAGCGTCCCGTCAAACTGAGCCAAAAGCTGCCAATTGAGTCCGGTTTCCTCTTTGGTCGGGTCTTCGTGGCCGGTGATAAAAGTCACCATCGAGTTGCTGTCGCGGTGGGTGACGGGTATGCCCGCGTATGCCGGAACGGCAACAGCTGACGTAATTCCGGGAACCACTTCAAAGGAAACGCCGGCTTTGACAAGTTCTTCCGCTTCTTCTCCGCCGCGGCCGAAAACATACGGGTCGCCGCCTTTTAAACGAAGAACGGTTTTGCCTTCGCGGGCTTTTTCCACAATCACTTCGTTGATTTTGTCCTGCGTCAGCGTGTGGTTATCAGCGTATTTGCCGGCATCGATTTTCTCCGTTTTATCCGGAATCAGGCGTAGAATTGCCTCTCCCGGAAGCTGGTCATAAACAACGACGTCGACCTCGTCAATCAAGCGGCGGACCTTCACGGTCATAAGGTCGGGGTCGCCGGGACCCGAACCGGCCAAATAAACTTTACCGTATTTTTCAGACATTTTATAAATTCCT
>WRCE01000057.1 GCA_009784005.1 Candidatus Methanimicrococcus labiotermitis | reverse complement strand
TTCCGCCCGAAAGCTGAAAGAACTCGGCGCGAACAAGATATATCTGTATGTCACTCACTGCGAAGATTCGATTCTGAGCGGCGAATTGATAAACAGCGGTTTGCTTGAAAAGATTTACACAACAAAAAGCATATACACCGGCGTTCATCCGCTGGTCGAAGTTATCGGAGGTCGGGACGATGAATAATATTAATCCGTTGCTGTTGCTGGATTATTACAAAACAACGCACAATGAGCAATATCCCAAAGGCATCACGAAAATCGTGTCGTACTATACACCGCGTATGTCGCGAATCAGCGACGAGGACAAGCTGGTGATGTTCGGTTTACAGGCTTTCATCAAAGAATACCTTATCCGGTCGTTTAACGAGAATTTTTTCGGCAGGCCAAAGGAGGAAGTACTGGCTGAATACAAGCGCGTGATTGACCATACGCTGGGCGCGGGGATTGTCAACTACGAAAAAATCGAAAAACTTCACGATTTGGGTTATCTGCCGATTGAAATCAAAGCGATAGACGAAGGAGAACGTGTGCCCGTCAAAGTCCCGATGTTTGAAATCACCAACACGCACAAGGATTTCGCGTGGCTTGTCAACACGCTGGAAACCGCAATGAGCTGCTCGCTGTGGCACACCCAAGTTTCTGCAAACGTGGGATTCAGATATCGGCAAATCGTCAACAAATACTTTGACATAAGCGTGGACGACACTGTCCCCCGCAGTCGCGCCTTAGGCGATTTCAGTATGAGAGGACAGGAAAGCTGTGAAAGCGCAATCAAGTCAAGCGCCGGATTCTGCCTTTCCTTTGTCAACACCGCGACCGTCCCGGCAATCCTCTTCTTAGAGGACTATTACAACTGTGACTGTACAAAAGAGCAGGTTGCCTTTGGCGCCATTTCCACTGAACACTCGGTGATGAACAGCAATTACGCCGTGGACGGCGATGAAATATCAATGGTGAAACGATTGCTCAACGACATCTACCCCGCAAACGGCTTCAGTATGGTATCGGACAGTTATGATTACTGGAACATGGTTGACAATGTCATCCCCGCCTGTAAAGAAGACATCGTGAAACACGGCGGATACATCGGAATCAGAGGTGACAGCGGCAATCCGGTGGAAATCACCACACAAACCGTGAAAAAACTATGGGAAACATTCGGCGGCAGCGTGAACGCAAAGGGATACAAAGTGCTGGACCCACACATCAAAGTCATCTACGGCGACAGCATCACGCCGCAAAGAGCGGAAAGCATCTATCAAATTCTCGTCGAAACCGGATTTGCCTGCAACAACGTCTTATTGGGCGCCGGCAGCTTCTCCATGCAATGCTTAGAACAAGACGGCGCGCTCAAACCATACACGAGGGATACCTTCGGAATCGCCGTCAAAGCAACTTACTGCGAGGTCGAAGGAAAGCCGATACAGATATTCAAAGACCCGAAAACCGACCTGGGAAATTTCAAAAAATCCCAGCGCGGCATGTGCATTGTGTTCCGCGACAAAAACGGAAATTTGGACTACAAAGACGGTTATGATACCGGAACCATTGATTCGTTTGAAGGCGAAAACCTGCTCAAGCCCGTCTTCTGTAACGGCAGGATGATAAAGGAACAGACATTACAAGAAATCCGCCATCTTCTTCATGACGGGAAATTCTAAGCGAGGAAAGCAGAGAAGGAGAGCAGAGGGGGAAAGAAGAAAGGAAAAGCAGAGAAGGAGAGCAGAGGGGGAAAGAAGAAAGGAAAAGCAGAGAAGGAAAAGCAGAGAAGGAGAGCAGAGAGGGAAAGCAGAGAAAAAACGAGTGGAAAAAACCATAAACCACCTCCATTTTCGTAGTTGGGCGATGCGAAGCAGCGCACAAATACGAAAATGGAGATTTCTGCCAAAATAAACAAGAAATAGCAAACAGTGTTTTTTTTGAAAAAAGCAAGATGAAAGAGACAAAACGAGATGAAAAGAGACAAAGAAAGATGAAAAGAGGAGGAGAAATGTTTGACGCTAAAAAAGTAAAACAACAAATGGTGACCTGGATTTCGGATTATTTCCAAAAAAACGGTTCGCCTGAAACAAAAGCTGTCATCGGGATCAGCGGCGGGAAGGACAGTTCCATCGTCGCCGCGCTCTGCGCCGAGGCGCTGGGAAAAGACCGTGTGTTCGGCGTCCTCATACCCCACGGCGACCAGCATGACATTGACGTCGCATACGACCTTTGTAAAACGCTTGGCATCGCGTATGCCGAGATCAACATAAAGGAACCCGCGCAAGCCTTGTACGATAAAATCGAAATGGCGGGACTTCAACTCAACAATATCGCCGTCTTCAATACGCCGGCAAGAATTCGCATGGCTGCGCTTTACGCCGTTTCCGGTATAATCGGCGGCAGGGTTGCCAATACCGGCAACCTCAGCGAAAAATGGGTCGGATACTCAACCAAATACGGCGATTCTGCCGGCGATTTCAGCCCGCTGGCGGATTTGACCGTGACGGAAGTAAAAGCGATTGGAAGAGAACTCGGACTGGCGCCGAAGTTTATTGATAAAACGCCGATCGACGGCCTTTGCGGCAAAACCGACGAGGACAATTTGGGATTCACTTATGCAGTCTTGGACAGATATATCCGCGAAGGCGTTTGCGATGATGAAAATGTAAAAGAAAAAATCAACAGACTCCACAAAATGAGTCAGCATAAAATTAATCCCATGCCTGTATTTCGGCTGAGCGAATAACGCAAAGGCAGCTGAGCGAACAACCATAATGACGGCTAAACGAATAACCGCAAAAGCAACAGAATGAATAAACACGATAATAACTCAGTAACAGGTAACTCAGTAACAGGTAACTCAGAAGAAACAAAGCAGGAGGAAACAATTTTGATGATTATTCTCGAAACAGAAAGACTCACGCTCAGACCACTTACTCTCGCTGATGCCGAAACTGCTTTTCATGGATGGACCGGCGACCCTGAAGTTGCCGAATATGTCAGTTGGCTCCCTCATCGGTCTATTGACGATGCAATAAAATGGCTGTCAGAGATTGAATGGAAAACGGATTCAAAAGGCAATATTATCCAAAGCGACTGTTACATTTGGGGCTTTGTACTCAAAGAAACCGGTGAACTGTTTGGTTCCGGCGGCTTGATATGGGAAGAGGATTGGCAGTTATTCCAAGTCGGTTACAATATCATGAAATCGCATTGGAATCGCGGGTACGCCACCGAAGCGATGAAAGAAATTCTGGCGTTCGCCGCCGCTCATCTCGGTATTAAGAAAGTTGCCGGCGGTCATGCAAAAGAAAATCACGCGTCTGCAAAGGTACTCGAAAAGTTGGGGTTTGTATACGACAGAGACGACATTACACCTCATGTTGACGGCGTTTTATTCTTTGACAGCAAAGAATATTACTTGGAACTCTGAGAGGGAGAGACGTCTGTTTATAATTATTCGATTTTTCAATTTATTAATTTTCCAATTTATTAATTTTCCAATTTATTCAATTTTTCAATTTATTCAATTTTTCAATTTATTCAATTTTTCAATTTATTCAATATTTTTTTTACACCAAGTCCCGTGACACAAAGATAAATAGCATAAATTCCAATGTTACGGTTTGTGATATCAAGTTATGTTTTTTGATTTTAATGAAAAGCGGCCGGCTTTGTTTTTAGCGCCGATGGCCGACGTGACAAATCCCGCCTATCGCAAAATTGCGCAGGACCGCGGCGCCGATTTTACTTACACCGAGATGATTCACGCGGACGGATTCA
>WRCE01000056.1 GCA_009784005.1 Candidatus Methanimicrococcus labiotermitis | reverse complement strand
GTTGCTTCCTTACAATACACAGTTTTGATATTCCTGTAAATCTCGTAACGGCGATTTACAAATTTTATTTATTTTGTTTGAAAACGCCGCCGAAGTTTACCGAAACATCAGGTCACACATCAGCCAGAAAAAAGCTCCTGACCTCACTATTAGAGATGAATGTAAATTGATTCATGTAAATGATTCAAATTGGTTCTCGCCAAAGCGATTCAGCCTTCTTAAAGACCCGCTTCCGCAAGAGATTCTTCAAAGAGCTTTGAGGTATATATAAGTTCTCATCGAAACTCTTCATATTGAATTTTGTCCCGCAAATCCGATGATTTGAGAGAATCACAAAGAGTGATGTCAAATATTTAAGCGTTTTGCCCGCGGGTTTTTAAAAAAACGGGAATGAAAATAAGAAAGAAGTTTTCTGTTTTTGTAATTTGAAGGGAAACGTCCTCTCGATAAGAGAAATAGACAAAATGAAACGCAAAGAAATAGACAAAATGAAACGCAAAGAAAAAGCAAATGAAAAGCAAAGAAAAGCAAATGAAACGCAAAGAAAAGCAAATGAAACGCAAAGAAAAGCAAATGAAACGCAAAGAAAAGCAAATGAAAAGCAAAGAAAAGCAAAAAAGCGCAAATGAAAAGCAAATGAAAAGCAAAGAAAAGCAAAAAAACGCAAAAGGGAGATAAAAGAAAACAATGAAAAATAAAGAAAGCAGGGGGAATAAACCGGCTTTCTTTATTTTCCGGTTGAATATGTTTTTGTTTTATTTTTGTTTTATTATTACTCAAGCACGCTGAATGACGTTCGTCAATGGGGTAACGGTTCATCCGACGTTTGGCAAATGGCTGAATCCGAGGTCTAACTCTTGATTCGACGGAACATAATCCGCCATTGAGCCTGCCAAATAGCTTGAATAAGCTTGCATATCGAAGTATCCCGTGCCGGAAAGACCGAAAAGGATTGTCTTTTCTTCGCCTGTTTTCTTGCACGCCAGAGCTTCATCAATGGCGGTGCGGATGGCATGGGCCGACTCGGGAGCGGGAAGAATGGTTTCGTGTTTGGCGAACATGACAGCCGCTTCAAATACTTTAGTTTGCGGGACGGCAACGGCTTCCATGTATCCGTCATGGTACAGTTTGGATAAGATCGGTGACATTCCGTGGTAGCGCAAACCGCCGGCGTGGTCGGCGGACGGCATGAATTGGCTGCCGAGGGTGTACATCCGCGCAAGCGGCGTGATTTTGCCGGTGTCGCAGAAGTCATAAGCATACCGGCCGCGGGTCAAACTCGGGCAGGAAGCGGGCTCCACGGCAATAAAACGCGTGTCGCTCGTCCCTTTCAGGGTATCTTGCATGTAAGAGCTGATCAGGCCGCCGAGGTTGGAGCCGCCGCCGGCGCAGCCGATGATGATATCCGGATATTCGTCAATGGAGTCCAAAGCCGCTTTTGATTCCAGACCTATGATGCTCTGGTGCAGAAGAACTTGATTCAGAACGGAACCGAGAACATAACGGCAATTCGGCGTTTTGACGGCCTTTTCGACCGCTTCTGAAATGGCGCAGCCGAGACTTCCGCCTGTGTGAGGATGTTCTTTGAGAATGGCGCGCCCGACATCTGTTGTGTTGCTCGGGCTGGGTATAATATCGGCGCCAAATGTTTCAATAACGGATCTCCTGTACGGTTTTTGTTCGGCGCTGGCGCGAACCATATAAACCGTCAAGTCGACGCCAAAAAATGCGGAAGCCATGGAAAGCGCGGTGCCCCACTGGCCGGCGCCCGTTTCCGTTGTCAGACTGGTGAGGCCTTGCTCTTTGGCATAATAGACCTGAGCGGCGGCGGAATTCAATTTATGGCTGCCTGAAGTGTTGTTGCCTTCAAATTTGTAATAAATTTTTGCAGGCGTCCCGAGAGCTTTTTCTAAATTGTAAGCGCGGGTCATCGGGGCCGGCCGGAACATTTTATAAAACTCGCGGACCGGTTCGGGAATATCAATGTAACGCGTCGTCGCGTCAAGTTCCTGACGGGCGAGCTCATCGCAAAAGACATGTTTTAAATCTTCCAGCGTCACCGGCTGGCCTGTTGCCGGATTGAGGCAGGGGTCATGCTGTTCGGACATATCGGCGCGAACATTATACCATTTTTTCGGGATTTGGTCTTCATCTAAGTAAATTCTGTAAGGGGCGCTCATATCAATAATCTCCTGATGTGTGTGGCTGAGAACCTGTTTTATATCTTTGTATTAATTTCTACAACTCTGTATAAATGCGCACAATTATTTAAAGATGTCTGTCTTTTAACAGAAAAATCGTTAATTTTTGAAAATCATCGTTATTTAAAAAACGATAGATGACGGATTGAAAACGGATAGAAGAAGGATAGGAGATGGATAAAAAAACAGATAGGGGTGGATTACAAACGGGTATAGTAGGCTTGGAAAAAGATAGGGGCGAATCGGAAGGGGGTAGTAGATGGATTGAAAACGGATAGAGGAACGATTTAAAATAGATAGGACCGGCTTGAAAACGGATAGAAGAAGGCTTGGAAATAGATAAAGGACGGATTGGAAGGGGACAGAACAGGCTTGAAAATAGATTAAAAAGGCTTTTAAAGGAAAACAAATCCTGTTTTCCCTTTCAATCGAATTTTTCAGCGCCTCCTTCAACGACCAAAATCTTATCGGTTTCCTTGCTGTCTTTTTGAACACAATTGCTGTTTTTTTGGCAGTAAAGGATTTCTTCAACCATTTCGGCGGTGATCA
This sequence comes from Candidatus Methanimicrococcus labiotermitis, assembly GCA_009784005.1. GTDB lineage: Archaea > Halobacteriota > Methanosarcinia > Methanosarcinales > Methanosarcinaceae > Methanimicrococcus > Methanimicrococcus labiotermitis. Next base: position 2,098 of record WRCE01000056.1, on the reverse strand, counting down.
GCTCGCCGGGAATACATATTGGGATGCCGGGCGGATAAATCATGACAGCTTCGGCGGCAACGCGGCCGGCGGCTTCACTGATGCCGATGGAAATTTTGTCGGCGTAAAAAGCTTGTCTGGGAGACATGATTTGAGGCGGCACGTATACGATTTCTTCGGGGATGTCAAGCTTTTCATATTTGCCGTAATACGCAGCGGAAAGGTCTTTGAAAGCGTCAGCCAATTTCTTGACGGTTTTTTTTGTGTCGCCGACGCCGATGACCGCCAAAACAAGCGTGGGTTCGGCGAGTTCCAACTGGATGCCGTATTTTTCAAACATGATGTCGTAAACGTCAAATCCGTCCAAACCGAGTTTTGTGACATTGATGACGATTTTTGTCGGGTCATATGTCATCGAAGCGACACCTTCGTTTTCATCAAGGACCAAAAGCCCGGGGATTTTGGAGATTTCCCTCTTGACGTTTCGGCATTCGGAAACGAGTTCGCCGAATATCTCTTCGCCTTCCGTTGCCAGCTGTTTTCGGGCGGATTCCAAAGACGCCATCAGCAAATAGCTCGGGCTTGTCGTATGGAGCATCAGGACGCGTTTCTTAACGGAATGGTATTTGACCAAACCGCCGTTGTGCAGAAGCATGGCGCTTTGCGTCAATGAGCCGCCGGTTTTGTGCGTGCCGGCAACCACCAAATCCGCGCCGAGCTCGGCGGCAGACTTCGGCAGCGCTGATGAAAAAGAGAAATGGGCGCCGTGCGCCTGATCAACCATGACCACGATATTTTTGCTGTGTGCGTATTCGATTATCTGTTTCAAATCGGCGCAAGCTCCGTAATATGTCGGATAAACCAAAAATAAAGCTTTGGCATCAGGATGGGCCGCAGCGTATTTTTGAATCGTCTGAAGCGTCATGCCGCTGGCGATGCCGAACTTTTGGTTAATTTCCGGTTCCATGAAAACGGGAACCGCGCCTGACAGGATGAGCGCGTTGGTGACGGATTTGTGAGCGTTACGAGGAATGAGAATCTTTTCACCGTCATGGCAGACCGTCATAATCATGATCAGAACGCCGCTGCTGCTGCCGTTGACTAAATAAAAAGCGTTATCGGCCTTATACGCCTCGGCCGCCAAATCGAGAGATTCCCGAACAACCCCCTTCGGGTCCGCGAAAATATCAAGGCCGACGGGCGCGTTGACATCCATCAAATAAACGTCTTTGCCGACCAATTTTTGAAAATCGTCTTCGCGGATTCCCCTTTTGTGGCCGGGGACATCATAAGACGCGATTTTCTTTTGATTGAATTCACGCAGCGCGTCAATAATAGGGGTAGCATTCTGATCCATCTGCAGTTGTATCCTCTGATTTAATTTCAAAAAAAACAAAACGGGGAAAGCGGCATTTAAACAGGCGCAAAACAGACATTTCAAAGGGGAAATGTCTTTTGATAGCCTTTTTCAGCTTCTTTTCCGTCAAATTATTTACAAAGTCCATTAATGATTTTCAATATTTAAATTATTAGTCTTTAATTATCAGTCCTTAAATTATCAGTCCTTAAATTATCAGTCCTTAAATTATCAGTCCTCAAATTATCAGTCCTTAAATTATCAGTCCTTAAATTATCAGTCCTCAAATTATCAGTCCTTAAATTATCAGTCCTCAAATTATCAGTCCTTAAATTATCAGTCCTCAAATTATCAGTCCTTAAATTATCAGTCCTCAAATTATCAGTCCTTAAATTATCAGTCTTTGCCACTAAAACTGACCGTTCATTACGAATTCCGGTCTGAGCGCAGCGAAGAACGAAATCGGAATGAACGGCTATTACCATTATTTGCTGATGTTGATGCTGATGCCGGTTTATTGCCAATCTGTACCGGTGAGGGTAAGGATGCTGTTGCCGATTTATTGCCAACCTGTACTGATGGAAAGAAGGGTGCTGATAATATTGATGATAATATTGATGATAATATTGATGATAATATTGATGAGAATATTGATGAAAATAAGTCGTGCGCCGCATTTTCGTCTTTCGTCCGCTTCGCTCCCGAAATCCGAAATTGCGGTCGTACTTGAACTTTTTGAAGAATAACAAAAATGAAACACCC
>WRCE01000055.1 GCA_009784005.1 Candidatus Methanimicrococcus labiotermitis | reverse complement strand
CCATCAACAACAAGGCTGAAATCTACATCAACGACAAGAAGGTTGATGAAGACGACGATGACACCGATGAGGGCATCAGCGGCTTTGCCAAGAATTCACAAGCACCTTACGTCCCCGGCGGCGTGTTGGTTTACGACATTGAATTCACACTTCCGTCTGACCTCACCAACATCACTAATATCACTGTGATTGACAACTACGGCGCCAGCGGTTTCCTCACTTACACGGCAGGCAGCTACACTTTAACGGTTGACCCGTCTGTTGACCTCAGCGGCGTCTTGATTGAATCATTGGGTACAGGTACTGTGACCTTTAAGATCGATGTCGCCAACTCCACGTTGGCCGGCGATGAAAAGATCACCTTCACGCTCGAATTCGATGTCTCCGGTACCGCTTCAGGCCCCATCAACAACAAGGCTGAAATTTACATCAACGACGACTTTGTTGAAGAAGTTGAAAATGAAACCGACGAAGGTGTCAGCGGCTTTACCAAGAATTCACTTGCACCGTATGTTCCGGGCGGCGTTTTGACTTACGAAATCGAGTTCACACTTCCGTCTGACCTCACCAATGTCAGCAACATCACCGTGATTGATACTTACGGCGACAGCGGTTTCCTCACCTACGTGGCAGGAAACTACACGTTAACGGTTGATTCCTTGGTTGATCTCAGCGGTGTCTTGACTGAAACAACGGGTACAGGTACTGTGACCTTTATCATTGATGTCAACAACTCCACCTTGACCGGCGGCGAAACGATTACCATCGCGCTTGACTTTGATGTCTCAGCCACTGCGGCAGGTAACATCAACAACAAGGCGGAAATCAAGATCAACGACAAGAAGGTTGACGAAGACGACGATGACACCGATGAAGGTGTGAGCGGCTTTGCCAAGAATTCACATGCGCGCTACGTTCCGGGCGGCGTCTTGGTTTACGACATTGAGTTCACGCTTCCGTCTGATCTGACCAACATCACCAACATCACTGTGATTGATAATTTCAGTAACAGCGGTTTCCTCACTTACACGGGATACACGGTAACTGTCGGTCCCCTCGTTGATATCAGCGGCGTCTTGACTGAAACATTGGGCACAGGCATTGTGACCTTTGAAATTGACGTTGCCGGCTCCACATTGGCAGGCGGCGAAAAGATCACCTTAACGCTTGAATTCGATGTCTCAGGCTCCGCAACGGGCGCCATCTACAACAAGGCTGAAATTTACATCAACGACGAGAAGGTCGATGAAGCGGAAAATGTAACCAACGAGGTTACCCGCGACTCTTCCGGACCCGGCTTTTCCGGCGGCAACTCAACACAATCGAATCCCCCGAACAATTATGTGCCTGAACAAAACATGTCGGTTGTGGAATCACTTCCGGGTGAAGAACCTCAGCCTGTGACTCAGTTCATCATTTTGCTGTTCCCGATTGCAGTGGCTATTTTCCTGTTCGCGTGGAGACGGCGAGACGTTGCGGCTGAGAAATAATATCAGACATCAGAAAAGGAATGAATTGATACGGATTATCGGGAAAAAATCACGGTCATGATAAGAAAAAATCTTCTATTCTTATCTTGACCTTTTTTTATTCATTTCCTTCTTTTCGTTCGTTTTTTTCCTTTCATTCGTTTTTTTCTTTTCCTTCTTTTCGTTCGTTTTTTTTCCTTCTTTTCGTTTGTTTTTTTTCTTCCTTTCGTTTGTTTTTTTTCCTTCCTTTCATTCGTTTTTATTCATTTTCATTTCTGTCACTCATTTCCCTTCATTTCCCTTCATTTTTTTTCTCAGGCAGAAACATTTTAATGTTTTTATTCCCTCATGTTTGAACAGGTGAATAACATATGAGTTCGGAATTATCCCCTCAAGTTCAAAATCAAATCTCGCAGATCCAACAAGTTCAGCAGCACGCGCAAGCGCTTGCCGTGCAAAAATCTCAAACCGACGTCATGATTAAAGAGACGGAAATGGCGATTGAAGAATTAAACAAATCGCCGGACGATGCCGTTGTTTACAAGTCCGTCGGCGAACTGATGATTAAATCAGACAAAGCCTCTCTTTCGGAATCATTAAAAGAGCGTTTGGAGACTTATTCTCTGCGCGTTCAGTCGATTGAACGCCAAGAAGAGCGATTGAATTCGCGCTTCAAGCAGCTCCAAGAACAGCTTCAAAGCATGCTTGGAAAAGGCGGCGGCGAAGCTGAAGAAGAATGAATAAGCTGTGACATCTATGAGGGTTACAGACTTAGAATTTTTTAATCGCCTTCTGGATTATCGGAACATTCTCTACATTTGCCATAGAAACGCGGACCCCGACGCAATCGGCAGCGCGTTTACGCTTGCGCAAGCTATCGGCGGAACCATCGGAATTGTTGACGAATGCAATCGCGTTGCCGTCAATCTCATCGACAAGCTCGATATTCCGTTTGTCCTCTGCCCTGACCCAAGCGACTATGACATAACTGTTGTCGTAGATACATCCACGCGAGGCCAGCTCAATGATTTGAAGCTGGAAAAGTTCTGCTTAATCGACCACCACGCGACAACCGCGCTCTTAGACGATGCCGAATTCTATATTCACGAGGATACGACATCCACCGTTGAAATCATTTTCAGAATTCTGAACACCGCGGGTATCCCGATTTCCGAAAAAATGGGGCTCGCTATGATTACGGGCATCATCACGGACACCGGTCATCTGAAGCATGCCGATTCTAACACGTTCAGAACGCTGTCCGAAATCATGGATGTCAGCGGCGTTGACTATTTCGATGCTTTGGAATTGATGGCGGCGACACCTCAAGACATTTCCATTCGCATTGCCATGCTCAAAGCCGCGATGCGCTGCAAACTGGAGCGTGTCGGCGACTGCTTAATCGCGACAACGCATGTCAGTTCTTACGGCGGCGCGGCCGCGTCCATGCTGACCAACATCGGGGCGGATATCGCTTTTGTCGGCTCTGTCAAGGATGACAGCAGCGTTCGCGTCAGCGGCAGGGCAAAAAGAGATATGATTTTATCCGGCGTCAATTTGGGAAAGCTGATGGAAGACGTCGGTGAAAAGTACAACGGAACCGGCGGCGGCCACAGCGGCGCGGCGGGCATCGACGCGGAATGTTCTTTGGACGAGCTGATGAACGACTGCACGGAACACGCCAAAAAATTGCTGGCATGCGAAAGCTCAAAACCGCTTCCCTGCCGGAAAATCACGGCCGATCATCCCGACGAAGAAACACAGACGCATTGAAGCAGACACACTGAAAAATGCATTGTTGAAATCCGATGTTCTCGGATTTTCTTTTGTTTTCTTTTTTGCGTTTTGAACAGAGTTGATATTTTTTATTCACGGCTTGCTGTTTTTAATTCGGGATTTATTATTTATTTTTCTTTGTTCCTGCGCTTTTCCGGCTTTTTCGCCGGCGGCAAACAGGAGGAATCATTTATCGAAACGTCTCAAACGACCGGCGCTCAAAATCCGTTCGAGAACTGGAAACGAAAAACGGTTCTCTTCTTCGGGAGCCAAGCGATTACTTTTTTCGGGTCCGCTCTTGTGTCGTTTTCAATCATTTGGTACATCACGCTGACAACGGAATCGGGCGTCATGACCACGTTGATCCTTCTTTGTTCTTTTGTTCCGCAGCTTTTGATTTCTTTCTTTTCGGGCGTATGGGCGGACAAGTACAACCGAAAAACGCTGATTATTTTGGCGGACGGCGGCATTGCGATTGCGACGCTGGCGCTTGTTATCTATATGCTGGCCGGCTATGAATCCATTCCTGCGCTTTTGTTCATCGCGATGGTCCGTTCCGTCGGCATGGGTATTCAAATGCCTGCCATGAACGCTTTGATTCCTCAAATCGTGCCGGCCGATAAATTGGTGAGAGTCAACGGCATCAACGGTTCTCTTCAGTCCATTGTCAATTTGGCGTCGCCCGCTGTTGCCGGCGCAATTATGATTTACGGCAAAATCTACAATATCATGATGATTGACGTGGTGACCGCGATTATCGGCATTTCGATTTTGCTGCTGATTCCGATTCCCAAACACAAAAGAGCGCAGGAACTTGTTCAAACAAGTTACCTCGAGGATTTGAAAGAGGGCTTCAAATACAGCGTGAATCACTCGTTTTTAAAACCGCTTCTCATCATTTCCGCGTTTTTCACGGTTCTGTGCGTCCCGGCGAGTTTCCTCAACGTGTTAATGGTCACGCAGGTCTTTGGCGCGAATTATTTGTATCTGACACTGAACGAAATGTCATTCTTCATCGGCATGCTTCTCGGCGGCTTGGTTATCGGCGTATGGGGCGGTTTTAAAAACCGCGTCAAAACAATGTTGACCGGCTTGGCGGCGTTTGGCCTTTTCACGCTCGGCTTCGGCTTAACGCAGGAACTGTGGGTCTATTTGATTCTCATGGCCATTGTCGGATTATCGATGCCGTTTGTCAGCTCGCCGATGATGAGTATGATACAGGAAAAAGTGGAGCCGGGCAAACAAGGCCGCGTTTTTTCGCTGATGCAGATCGTCTTTACCGGCCTGATGCCGCTTGCCGTGATGTTCTTCGGGCCGATGGCGGACATCATTCCCGTGCAAACAATGGTTGTCTATTGCGGCGCCTTGATCATTGTCATGTCGGTTATTGTCTTTTTCAATAAAGCGTTTTGCCGGCAGGGCGTGTTTGAAACGAAAACAGAGGAAATTCCGCGTTAACCATCTTTTGCATTAATTCTGAAAAACGAATCAAAATTTATTTGGGTCATGAGTAGAATAGAGGATTTTTTCTTATTATCTTTAAGATTTTTTGATATAAATTCTCATTCCTACAATTATATCTAAATTCACATTCCTTTAAATGAAGATAAAAATACTTTTTATT
>WRCE01000054.1 GCA_009784005.1 Candidatus Methanimicrococcus labiotermitis | reverse complement strand
CGGCGGCGCGGGTGGGGGCTGCGGGTTTGGGTGCGGCGGGGTGGGCGGCGGCGGGTTTTGCGGGTGTGGGTTTGGCGGCGGCGGGGTTGGCGGCGGCGGGTTTTGCGGCGGCGGGTTTGGCGGCGGCGGTTTTGGCGGCGGCGGGTTTTGCGGTGGCGGATTTGGCGGCGGCTTTTCCGGGAAGTTTCGCCTCTGTTTTTGAAGGCGTCTTTGTTGTGCCTTTTGATGTTGTTTTCATAAGGGCTTTAGATGTTGCTTTGGATTCTGCTTTGGATTCTGCTTTGGATTCTGCTTTGGATTCTGCTTTGGATTCTGCTTTGGATTCTGCTTTGGATTCTGCTTTGGATTCTGCTTTGGATTCTGCTTTGGATTCTGCTTTGGATACCTTTTTGGATGCCGTTTCCGTTTCTTCTTTTTTTCCGCTTTTGGTTGCCGTCATTTTTTCACCTGATTTATTTGTATTAATTTATTTTGAATGCTGTTGTTTTTTAATATTCGACTCATATTTTAAATAATTAAAGCCCTTTTGATTTTTCAGATCATCATGCTTAAAATCACGTTTCTCGGAACCGGCGGCGCGCTTCCGTCTAAGGAAAGAAATCCGGCCGCTGTTATGGTCAATCGCGAAGGAGAATTGCTTTTGTTTGACTGCGGCGAAGGAGCGCAGCGGCAAATGATGTTTGCCAAGACGGGACTGGTCAAAATCAGCGCGATTTTTTTGACGCACTATCACGGCGACCACATTTTGGGCCTTCCCGGCCTTCTTCAAACGATGGGATTCTTTGACCGCGAAGAGAAACTTGAAATTTACGGGCCGGACGGGCTTTTTGAAGTCATGGAAGCGTTTGAAAAGCTCGGGACGCACAAACTCAAATATCCCATTGTTCCTCAAATTTTAGCCCCGGGCGACATTGTTCAGCGCGACGGCTATACGATAAAAGCCGTCCGCGCCGACCACGACAGGCCTGCGCTCGGTTTTGTTCTTGAAGAAGAGATAAGGCCGGGCCGCTTCAACCGCGACAAAGCGGTTGAGCTCGGCGTCAAGCCCGGGCCGGATTTCGCAAAACTGCACCGCGGCGAAAACATAACGCTTTCAAACGGCGCCGTCGTCTGTTCCAAAGATGTCGTCGGCCCCGCGCGCTCCGGTCGCAAAATTTCATACAGCGGCGACACCCGCGAAACCGATGTTTTCTTTTATGAATCAGAGGGCGCCGACCTTGTGATTCACGAAGCGACTTTTACATCCGACATGACTGCGGAAGCTTACGAATACGGCCACTCCACCGCGAAAGGCGCCGCCAAAATGGCGAAGAAATACAACATCAGAAAACTGGCGCTGACGCATCTCAGCCCGAGGCTGACGGATGAAGCGGAAAACGTTTACGAAGACGCCGCGTCTGAGTTTGAAAATGTTGTCATCGCCGAAGATTTCATGGAACTCGATGTCGAACTCAGGGATGAGTGATGAAATAAAAAAAAGTCAAAGATGAATGACGAAAAAAAAGTCAAAAGAAAAAAGTAAAAAAGTAAAAAAGTCAAAAGAAAAAAGTAAAAAAGAAAAATCAATAAATCAAAGTCCAGTCCAGCTTGTTGTCATCTTTATCGTAAAGATAAACTTCCATGCTGCCCTGGTCCTTTTTCTCGCCGAGCGGCTTGGCGCCGATAAACAAAACGTCGCCGATTTCGATATCATTGTCCGCCGGAACTTTGCCGAAGTAAACGCGGCCTTTGGAAAACGGCTCTTCAATCGTCACGCCTCTGTAAGACATTGTCTTGATGACATTCACAACAAGGCAGTCAAAGCGGTCTGTTTCTAAAATTTCAACATCTGCGTCCATAGTATTATTCCTTTTTTTATTTTGAATTGCCGTAACCTTTGAGGATTGAAGGATAGAAAGAAACCAACTGATTTAAAATTAATCAACGAAACGGAAAAATAAGTTTCATTTTCAATTCGGTCAGGATATGTTCAAATCCGGCATATTTTCGGATTTCGGGGATTTTTCGGTTACCGGTTTTACGGTTTATCGGTTTTACGGTTAATCGGTATTACGGTTAATCGGTTTTACGGTTAATTGGTTTTACGGTTAATCGGTTTTACGGTTAATCGGTTTTACGGTTAATCGGATTTTTCGGTTTATCGTTTTTCCTGTTTACCGGTTTTTCGGTTTATCGCTTTTCCTGTTTACCGGTTTTTCGGTTTATCGCTTTTCCTGTTTACCGGTTTTTCGGTTTATCGGATTACTTTCTCTCCGTACAGCAAAGCCTGATATATTTACTCGGATATTTTCCGTTTAATGACGGAATTTGAGCGGGGACTGGTCACGTCCTTTAATTCTTATTTTCAGGAAAATAGTGTTCGCGGTATTTCCTACCGCTTGAAACAACATCGTTTCACATCTCAGTTTTTGGATGTTTTAGTTGATTCTCTGAATCCCGATTATTACCTCGGCATCGAATGCAAGAGCATTTCGGTTGAAAAGGGGACGAAAGCTCTTTATTTTTCACAGCATTTCACGACGGATAAAAAAGGCGTTCATCAAATCACGCGCATTTCCGATTTTATTAAACAATCGGGGCGGTGCGGCTTTTTGGCGGCCGAACTTCGTTACGGCGCCGGCCATCCCCGCGAAGCTTACGCGATTCCCTGGGAAGACATTCGGGAGCGATTCAATTCGGATTCTTTGAAATACACGATTGAAGAGATTCGTTCTTATCCTTCTATTATCAGAAGCGGCGGCGGTTACCGTGTCGAGCCGGAAGTTTGGGTTAAAAGATAATTTTTTTGAGGGCGGGACCAATCATCCATCACACCTTCATCGTGCATTTTTCACGCCTTCTTCGCGCATTTTTCACACCTTCTTCGCGCATTTTTCACGCCTTCTTCGCGCATTTTCGCGTATTCTTCGAGCATTCATACGCCTTCATACGCCTTCATCATGCATTCTTCACGCAAGATTCTGTTTTCCTACAAGATTATAAACAATGAATCCGTTTATACTTGGCATGGAATCACAAAACGTTCATAAATTTGCCATCGGGGCCTTATCCTTGGCAGGTTTCGCGATCCTTTGGGAGCTGCTGGCGATTTATGTCGATAATTCTTTTTATCTTCCGCGATTTACAAATGTCGTATTCGCTTTTTTCGGGGTCGTGCAAAGCCCTGTTTTCGTGACCGACGTCGCTATCAGTTTGTATCACTTCTTCATCGGGTTTTTCTTTGCGCTGCTTGTCGGGATTCCGATTGGTATGGCAATGGGCTGGTTCCGGATTTTTGATAAAACCCTTTATCCCATCGTTGAAATATTTCGGCCGATTCCGCCGCTCGCGTGGATTCCGTTCGCGATTATCTGGCTTAAACTGACGCATCAGGCGGCAGGATTTATTATTTTCATGGGAATGGTCTTCCCGATCATCATTAACACTTATTCCGGTTTTAAGAACGTGCCGAGAATTTATGTGGAGGCGGCAAAGGTGTTAAACAGCGCGTCCTCTTACAAATTGATCAAAAACGTTGCCATTCCGGCAGCTTCCCCAATCATTCTTTCGGGTATCAAGACGGCAATGGGCGTCGGCTGGATGTGTCTGGCTGCTTCTGAAATGTTCGGCGTCAGCGATTCCGGCATCGGTTATAAAATTTGGTTCTATTACGGCATTCAGTCCATGGACCACGTTGTCGTTTATATGCTCATTCTCGGTTTTATCGGTTTGTTTATGGACTTCTTCTTCAGGAGCTTTATCCAAAGCAGGATACTGAAGTGGCAAAAAGGAACGGTGGTCTGAAATGGGAAACTTGGTCATTCAAAATTTATCAAAGACGTTCAAAAAAGGCGACCAAGAGTTTCAGGCGCTTGTCGATATTGATTTGACTGTCAATGACGGCGAATTCGTGACGATTTTAGGCCCTTCCGGCTGCGGCAAGACAACGATGCTTCGAATCATTGCCGGCCTTGAAACATACACCGGCGGAACAGTGCTTCTCGACGGTGAAGTGATTACGGGTCCCGGCCCCAAGCGCGGTGTGGTTTTTCAAGAATATTCTCTTTTCCCGTGGAAAACGGTTATCGGAAACGTCATGTTCGGCCCGCTGATGAAAGGCGTATCCAAAAAAGAAGCTGAAAAGACAGCGATTGAGTATTTGGAATTGGTCGGCCTGTCCGATTTCAAAAACAGCTATCCGTATGAACTTTCGGGCGGCATGAAACAGCGTGTTGCCATTGCCCGCGCGCTCGCGAACGAACCCGAAATCATTTTAATGGACGAACCGTTCGGCGCGCTTGATGCGCAAACCCGCAACACCCTTCAAAAAGAGCTTCTTCGCATCTGGCAAGAGAAAAAGAGAACAATTGTTTTCGTCACGCACAGCGTTGACGAGGCCGTTTTCCTGTCTGACAGAATCATCATCTTATCCAAACGCCCCGGCACGATTAAAAAGGAAATTCCGATTACCATCCCTCTCCCGCGGGACAGGACGCGGTCGGAAGAAAACATGATCAGAAATGAAGTTTTGAGCCTCTTGGATACGGATAAAAGCTCTGATGAATGATAGAATCGGCTGAAATGATTGAAATAATTGAAATGATTGAAATAATTGAAATGATTGAATGAAAGGCGGGCGCCGGTTTTCGCCGGTCAAAGCTTCTGTTTTTCGCCGGTCAAAGCTTCTGTTTTTCGCCGGTCAATTCTTTTTTGTTTTCACAGAAAGTTCAAGTACGACCGCAATTTCGGATTTCGGGAGCGAAGCGGACGAAAGACGAAAATGCGGCTCACGACTATTCTCATCATTATCACCATTATCATCATAATAAACTGTCAATATAACTGTCAATAAAACTGGCAATAAACAGGCAACAGCATCAGCGAATAATGACAATAGCCGTTCATTCCGATTCCGTTCTTCGCTGCGCTCAGACCGGAATTCGTAATGAACGGTCGGTTTTAGGGATTAAAAGAGAAGAAAAAAATGAAACACCAATTTTCGTTTTATTAAAAACCTGAACGCCGCTTTTCCAAAAACCCAAAAGTTAAGTT
>WRCE01000053.1 GCA_009784005.1 Candidatus Methanimicrococcus labiotermitis | reverse complement strand
TGCGACGGCGCCGCCGAAGAAGATTTCAGGACCGTCGCTTATTGTAAAAAGGGCCGGGAACAAACGTATTCCGATTATTTTAAAGCGCAGCGCGATTCAAACGGCCGCCTCGTCCGCGGCATTGTTGACGAAGCTGTTATTTTCAACAACTTCGATGAGATTTTAAAACCTGAAAATCAGCAGAAAATGTTGGATGACAGTGTTTTGATGGTGCCGAACCGGTCGCTGACCTCTTACTGCAGCATTGACGACATTGAAGACAATTTCAAAATTCCGATGCTCGGCAGCCGAAACATGCTCCGAAGCGAAGAGCGCTCGGAAGCGCAGAGTTATTACTGGATTTTGGAAAAGGCCGGCCTGCCGTTCCCTGAAAAAATTGAAAAGCCCGAAGACATTGACGCTTTGGTAATGGTCAAATTGCCGCACGCCGTTAAAAAACTGGAGCGCGGCTTTTTCACGGCGGCCAGCTATGATGAATTCGTTGAAAAGTCCGGCTCCCTCATCAAGCAGGGCGTTATCACTGAAGAAGCTCTCAAAGGAGCCAGAATCGAGCGCTATATCATCGGTCCGGTTTTCAATTTCGACATGTTCTATTCTCCGATTGAGGAAGAAATGAATCCGATTGAGCTTCTCGGCATTGACTGGCGATTTGAAACAAGCTTGGACGGTCACACCCGCCTCCCCGCCCCTCAGCAAATGCGCCTGCAGGGCGAGCAGCTGACGCCCGAATACACCGTTTGCGGCCACAACTCCGCGACGCTTCGCGAATCATTGCTTGAAAATGTTTTTGAGATGGCGGAAAAATTCGTAGAGGCCAGCCAAAAACACTATGATCCGGGAATCATCGGCCCGTTCTGTCTGCAAACCTGTGTTGATAAAGATTTGAACTTCTACATCTATGACGTCGCCCCGCGCGTCGGCGGCGGCACCAATGTTCATATGTCCGTCGGGCACCCGTACGGCAACACGCTTTGGAGAAAGCCCATGAGTACGGGAAGGCGTATCGCGTTTGAGGTTAGAAGGGCGCTTGAAAAGGATAAGTTGGAAGATATTGTGACTTGATCTTCCTGTTTTATTTTTGACTCATTCTCTTAAAAATGTAATTAAGCGTTACGCTCTGAGATAAAATTAAACTGTCGACAATTTGTCGACAGTTCAATTGTTTCCATTTTGTCTACGTTTCATCTGTCGACACTTTGTCGATGTTTCGTCTGTCGACACTTTGTCGACGTTTCGTCTGTCGACACTTTGTCGACGTTTCGTCTGTCGACACTTTGTCGACGTTTCGTCTGTCGACACTTTGTCGACATCTCAGTTATCGACATTTTGTCGACAGTTTAGTTATCGTTAAATTGTCTTCAGTCCAGTTGTCGACAAATTGTCGACAACTGAAATAATTTCGTTCACTTTTCCAATTTTCCAAACACCGTCTGGATTATTTGAGTACAGCATATGCAGTTTGCACATATTAAGATTTGAACGTGAAACCGAAACCAATTTACCATAACTTTAATAAATATTATATATCATGAAAGGTACAATTAAACCAAAAATCATTGAGCTTATTCTTCTGAGATTTAGAATCGGAAGCGTATAAGCAGAATTTTTTTCAGAACGCTGAATTAATCATTCGCCGGTGCTTTGGCACATCGGTCTTTTGTTCAAAACTCGTTCTCAAAGATTCCGGGAAATCAAAAGCGGAGATTATTTATTTTTGATTACACTCATCCATTTCATTAATTCATCAATATTATTAATTTATCAATCAAAATTCATCAATATCATTATCAATATCATTCATTTCATCGATTCATTCATTTTATTAATTATTTTATCAATTTCATCAATCAATTTCAGGGAAAATGACTTATCAATAACGGAGGACTTTAAATGGCACAACCCAGTTTAAACATCGGTATGGTCGGACACGTTGACCACGGGAAAACAACGCTTGTTCAGGCGCTGTCGGGCGTGTGGACAGATACCCACAGCGAAGAAATCAAAAGAGGTATTTCCATCCGTCTCGGTTATGCAGATACCGTTTTCCGAAACTGTACCGCCTGCCCGAAACCGCAATGCTATACGGTTGAAAAGAAATGCGCTCACTGCGGCGCCAAAACCGAAGAAGTCAAAACGATTTCATTCGTTGACGCGCCCGGGCACGAAACGCTCATGGCGACCATGCTTTCCGGCGCGGCGATTATGGACGGCGCGATGCTTGTGATTGCGGCAAACGAAACCTGCCCGCAGCCGCAGACAAAGGAACACTTAATGGCTCTCAATATTATCGGCATCAAGAACGTTGTTATCGTTCAAAATAAAATCGACCTCGTTTCAAAAGAACGCATTTTGGCGCACTACAAGGAAATCAAGGAATTCGTAAAAGACACCGTTGCCGAAAACGCGCCGATTATTCCGGTTTCCGCTCAGCAAAATATTAACGTTGACGCTTTGATTCAGGCATTGGATACTTGCATTCCGATCCCCGAACACAAGCACGAAAAGGACGCGCATATGCTGATTGCCCGTTCTTTTGACATCAACCACCCCGGCTTCACTTACGAAGACGTGAAAGGCGGCGTTATCGGCGGCACATTGACCCAAGGGTCATTTAAAGAAGGCGATGACGTTGAAATCCGCCCCGGCTTAAAAATAACATCTGACGGCGTCACCCGCTGGGAGCCCGTCTTTACGAAAATCACAGAGATTCATACCGGCAAATCCAAAGTCAAAAAAGCCGTCCCCGGCGGCTTACTGGCGCTCGGGACGCAACTCGACCCGTCTTTGACAAAAGGCGATTCTTTGACCGGCCAGGTCGTCGGCGCTCCCGGCACTCTTCCCCCCACACGGGAAGGCTTCTTGATGAAATTAGACCTCTTAAAGCGCGTTGTCGGCGTGACAAACGAATCCGCGATCAATGAAATCAAAACCGGCGAGCCTCTGATGCTCAACATCGGCACGGCAACCACCGTCGGCGTCGTGTCAAGCGCCCGCAAGGATTTAGCGGAAGTCAAACTGAAGCGCCCGATTTGCGTGGAAACGGGTGCGCACGCGGCCATCAGCAGACGCATAGATTCCAGGTGGCGTTTAATCGGTGTCGGCATTATCGAAGACTGATGCGGTTTTATCGGAACCGGATCATTCTGAGCCGGACCATTCTGAACTGAATCATTCCGAATCGAATCATTCTGAACCGATTCGTTCTGAACCGAATCATTCTGAATCGGAACATTCCGACCCGGATCTTTCTCATCTCCAATCCGCCGTTTTGATTGATACAAACGGCTTTATGATTCCTGTTCAGTTCGGAATTGATATCTTTTCCGAACTTCGCCGTCTCGGTTTTTCTCAATTCTTAACGGTTTCGGCTGTTGTTTTTGAATTGGAGAGGCTGACGAAGGCGGCCAAAGGAAACGATAAGATTGCGGCGCGTGTCGCTTTGCAATTATCGGAAAAATGCCAAGTGATTGACAATCTTTTGGGTTTACCGTCTTTTAACAAAGTCTCCAAGTATGCCGATGATGTAATTACGGCGGCGGCGGTGAAATATTCCCTTGCCGTCTTAACGAATGATGCCGGTCTTCGGCAGAAATTAATCAAAAACAAAGTCCGTGTCATTTCAATGAGGCAAACCAAGCGCCTCGATTTTATCACAACGCCGTCACCTAAAAGTGAATGAACAAGGCAAAGCGGCAAAAAGAAAAAGCTGCAAAAAGGCAAAGAAAAAAGGTTTGCAAACCAATGCACTGCAAAGCAAACCAATGCACTGCAAAGCAAACCAATGCACTGCAAAGCAAACCAATGCACTGCAAAACAAACCAATGCACTGCAAAGCAAACCAATGCACTGCATGAAAACCAATGCACTGCATGCAAACCAATGCACTGCATGTTAAACCAATGCACTGCATGTAAACCAATGCACTGCATGCAAACCAATGCACTGCAAAGCAAATCAATGCTATCCGATGCAATCCGGCTGAAATCAAAACGTAATCTTAATGTAATCTAAAAACACTTTTATACCTATTCATTATTTATGCTCATTATTTATGCTCATTATCAGAATCATTTATTTTAATTTTATATTATCAAGCGTGAAATAAAATTGGCGGCTTCGCTGCCGAGATCTCAGGTGAACAAACTTATGTATAAATTAATGACCCTTGTCGACACGGTCCGCATTGACCCGACGCTTCTTGGCGAAGATGTCGGCGTCAATGTTAAAAAGGCTTTAAAGTACAAACTTGAAGGAAAGGTTGACAAAAAAATCGGCTGTCTTGTCGCTGTTTGTGATGTTCAGAACATCGGCGAAGGCCATATCCTTTACGGCGACGGCGCTGTTTATTACGACGTGACGTTCAAAGCCATTATGTTTATGCCTGACAATCAGGAAGTTATCGAAGGCGAAGTGTTGGAAACCGTTAGCTTCGGCGTGTTTATCGGCCTTGGCCCGATGGACGGCTTGCTTCACGTCAGTCAAATTACGGATGAGTTCATGTCTTATGACTCCAAAAACGGTCGTCTCATCTCTAAAACAGGTAAGAAAGCGCTTGGCGAAGGCGACCGCGTGCGCGCCAGAATCGTTGCCGTCAGCATCAATGAACGCGACCCGCGCGAAAGCAAGATTGGTATGACGATGCGTCAGGCGGCGCTCGGCAAAATCCAATGGATTGAAGACGCCCGTGAAAAAACCGGCGGCAAAGGCAAGAAAAAGGCAGCGGACTCGGAAGCGGCTTCAGGCGCTCCCGAGGGAAACAATTAAAAACATTCCGATTAAATCCGTTTCTAATATCAGGGTGATTTATTATGGCAGAAAAAGTATGCAGAAAATGCATGAGGCTCATTGTCAATTCAGAAGCATGTGAAATTTGCGAATCGAAAGACTTAGCGGAAGAGTGGACAGGTCTTGTGGTCGTTATTGACCCCCTCAAATCCGAAATTGCCAAACGGATGAATATTAATTTGGCAGACAAATATGCTTTGAAGGTGCGCTGAGGTGGAACTTTTCTTCGATCTCCCCGTTGAGCTTCGCCCGAGGCTGAAGAAGCCTTACGGCACGCTTTATCCCGGTAATCATCCTTCCATTATCGATCAAATTAAAGACCGCCTTGACGAATCTTCCGTTATCGCGGTCGGAGATGTGACGACATACAATCTCTTCAAAGCGGGTACCCGCCCCCGCCTCTGTTTTATCGACCAGTGTACGAAACGAACAGCTGTTTCCAAATCTATTTCCGCCGTGACGTCTCGTACCGATTATGTTAATATATATGTCACAAATCCTGCCGGCATGATTTCCGGCGAACTGGTTCTCGCCATCAAAGAAGCTTTAAAATCCCCCGAAGAACACATATGCATTTGGGTTGACGGTGAAGAGGATTTGGCAACCATCCCTGTCATTGCGCTTTGCGATGTCGGCTCTTTTGTTCTTTACGGCCAGCCGGATGAAGGCTTGGTCTGCGTCAAAGTGACGGAAGAGAAAAAAGAAGAAATGAGCGATATGCTCAAGATTATTTTCACTGAAAAGAACGCGAAATGCATCAAAACGGACGACCCCGTCTGCCACGAGATGAAAGACGTTTTATCGGCCGAATTAAAAGAATTTTTAACCGCCGTTTTCTGAAAAAATGTTCTTTGCAGATTGCATTCTGAGTACTTATTCTGAATACTTTTTCTGAGTACTTATTCTGAATACTTTTTCTGAGTACCTATTCTGAGTACCTATTCTGAGTACCTATTCTGAGTACCTATTCTGAGTATCTATTCTGAGTATCTATTCTGAGTATCTATTCTGAGTATCTATTCTGAGTATCTATTCTGAGTATCTATTCTGAGTATCTATTCTGAGTATCTATTCTGAG
>WRCE01000052.1 GCA_009784005.1 Candidatus Methanimicrococcus labiotermitis | reverse complement strand
GTTGCTTCCTTACAATACACAGTTTTGATATTCCTGTAAATCTCGTAACGGCGATTTACAAATTTTATTTATTTTGTTTGAAAACGCCGCCGAAGTTTACCGAAACATCAGGTCACACATCAGTCAGAAAAAAGCTCCTGACCTCACTATTAGAGATGAATGTTAAGATAAATGTTAAAGTGTTAAAAGATACGCGTCAAAAACGCAATCGTTTAAACTTTTTCACTTCCGATTAATACCACCGGAGTGAGAGATTGTACTACCTCACAAGAACTATATAAGGATTTTGCTCTTTGTTTTTGACTTCACCGAAAAAGGAAAAGGATGAGAAATTGAAAACGGTGAATAATTTGTCATTTTTCGGAAAAAGAGGGCGATGATTAAGAAATGTATAAATAAAAGAACAAATATAAACGCTCTGATCATTATGTTTGAACAAATCAACATGGGGAATCGCTTTTTACGTCCCTGAACAGAAAAAACAGAACTCGAACAGACATATAACTATTTTTGATACAACCCTCCGTGACGGTGAACAAACCCCCGGAGTAACTATTCCTTTGGATAAGAAAATTGAGATTGCTACTCAATTGGATAAACTCGGCGTTGATGTCATCGAAGCCGGTTTCCCGATTTCTTCGCCGGGAGACAAAGAATCCGTTAAACGAATCGCAGAGCTTGGGCTGAATTCCGGCGTTTGCGGTTTGGCGCGTTCCGTCACAAAAGATATTGATGCGTGTATTGATTGTGACGTTGATATTGTGCACGTTTTCATCCCGACCTCAGATATCCAAAGAGAATACACGATCAAAAAGACGCGCGAAGAAGCGCTCAATTCGGCGGTTGAAATGGTGGAATACATCAAAAGCCACGGCTTTAAGTGTATGTTTTCGCCAATGGATGCCACCCGAACTGATTTTGATTATTTGGTTGATATCATCCGCGCCGTCAAAGCCGCCGGCTGCGACAGTGTCAATATCCCGGATACCGTCGGCGTCATGGTGCCGTCTTCCGCTTACGAATTGATTCACAATCTGAAAAAGAACGCGGATGTGACATACGCCATTCACTGCCACAATGATTTCGGACTCGCCAACGCCAACAGCATTACCGCCGTTGAAGCCGGCGCCGACCAAGTACAAGTAACCATTAACGGCCTCGGCGAACGGGCCGGGAACGCGTCGCTTGCTGAAGTTGTGATGGCGCTGACTGCGATTTACGGGTTTAAAACCAACATTAAAACGGAATATTTGACGGAAACGTCCAAAATGGTTGAAAAGTATTCCGGCATCAAAATGCCGCCGATGCTTCCTGTTTGCGGTGATAACGCCTTTTCTCACGAATCGGGAATTCACTCACAGGGAGTCTTGGCAAAATCCGATACCTTTGAACCCGGCGTGATGACGCCCGAAATGGTCGGCCAAAAACGGCGAATCGTTCTCGGAAAACATGCCGGAAAAGCCGCTGTCCTTCAAAGTTTGGAAAAAGCCGGCATTCATCCGACTGAAGAGCAATTGATGGAGATTTTCGCGAAAATCAAAGAAATCGGAGACCGCGGAAAAACTGTCACCGACGCGGATTTGTACGTTGTCGCGTCCGTCGTCCTCGGCAAAAAAGGAGTGAACGAAGCCATCAAGTTGAAAGAAGTCTCCGTCATGACCGGCAATATCGTCACGCCGACCGCCGTTATTCGCGCGGAAGTCGGCGGCAAAGAAATAATTGCCGCGCAAACGGGTGTCGGCCCTGTGGACGCTGCTCTGCGCGCCGCCGAAGAAATTGTCGGCGACACGAAATACAAGATTGAAGAGTTCGGCATCGAAGCCATATCGGGCGGTTCCGACTCACTGGCGCGCGTCACAATTGTTCTTGCAAACGAACGCGGGAAAAGCGTGACTGCGAAATCTGCAAACGCCGACATTGTTATGGCTTCCGTCGAAGCATTGGTGAATGCGATGAACGCGCTGGCGGGAATGGATTGAAATTTTTTTTCAATCCATTAATTTATTTCAATCCTTTTTTTTCAATCCTTTTTTCCAACCCTTTTTCCAACCCTTTTTCCAACCCTTTTTCCAACCCTTTTTCCAACCCTTTTTCCAACCCTTTTTCCAACCCTTTTTTCAACCCTTTTTTCATCTCATCTCTTGAATGACAGCGATAAAAATCTAAAGCATAGATTTATAAATAAAAAAAATAAAGTTTACTTCTTATGAAACTCGGACGACCCCTCATCTCAATTTTAATAGGCATTTATTTGGTTTGGATTCCCTTTGATCATTTTACAATAGATGCTTTGATTTCCGTTTTTCAAACAATCGTATCACTTGTTTCCAACAATCAAGATTTTATTAATTCGATTAACAGCGCCGATATTAATTTTCAACTCAGTCTGCGCTTTATGGGATTCCTGTCACTTTTATCCGGCGCTATCGGAGTATTACTTCAGTTTAAGCGGGATAAAACCGTAAACTCTTGATGATAAGCGATAGCTTTGGTCAGTTGATGCTCACATTGCTGATATTTTCAGATGCATGCGGTAAAAAAGTCCTTTTGATAAATCGCACTGTGAGCAGTTGCTTTTTTTCTAAACTCGCTCAAATCGTCAGTCAACAACTGACGTTTTGAAAAATTTGCAAATAAGGGATGCCGCGCTTCAAAAAATCGTAATTACAAAAAAAAATCAAGCGGCATTGAAATCAATGCCGTTTTCGCTTAAGATATCTTTAACCGCTGTTTGAACAATCCTTTTGACTTCGGGCGACTCAACACCGGTAACCGCCGAGAGAATTTTTAAATTCGGCTCAGGCGCGCTGATTTCGTTCGCCGACGGGATGAAGTCATAAACGGGGTCCTCTTCGGAAGTCGTCACGCTGAGTTTGAACAGGGACGGGCCGATTTCCAAAAACAGCTTGACGTGGCCGATGAAGCCGGGACTGATTTTTAAAATGTCGCCGCGGATTCGAGACATCAAAGTGCGGGCGATTCTTTCAAAATCGGGATTGGACAGATTCTTGAAACTTGATTCGACCAGCAAATATTCGGTGGCGAACGAACCGACGCCGGATTCTATGATGGAAGTCGCTTTCGGTTTTCCGTCGGCCATTAAAAGACTGCCGTCGTTCGCGACGACTTTTTTCAAATCGGCGAGACGAGCTTCAAGGTCTTGGTTGCGCTCCAAAACGTCAATGAGACGAGCGATGCTTGTCGGGTCTTTAGACGACAGCGTAATGATTTCGGCTTTGGGATTGATCTGCTGAGCCGCGGCCATGACAATCGGAAGCGTGGACGCGTCAACGATATCCGCCTTGCTGACGGCGATGACTTCCGCCTGCGCCAACTGCTGAGACGCGAAATTTTTTATTTCTTTCAGAATCTGCTTAAACCGACTGCCGTCAAAAAGCGTCAGAAGCGGCGCCATGTCGTAGTCCATCGGCAAATTCATCAGCATGACTTCATCGCGAATAGCGCCCGGATAAGCGACACCCGTTGACTCGATGATGATGATATCGGGATTGTAATTATCAATCATCAGAAGCAGGGTTGCCCGAAGCGACACTTTCAGGCTGCAGCAAATGCAGCCTGCCGTAATCTCCTTCGTTTCCAAACCGTATTGAGAGATAACATCCCCGTCAATACCGACTTCGCCGACTTCATTAACGATGATGCCGACAGATTTACCGAGGGAGGAATAATACGTACCGATTCGGACCAAAGCCGTTGTTTTTCCGCTTCCTAAAAAGCCGCCGATAACAATTATTTTCAAGATCAAAACCTCACAGACCAATCCTTTCAAACCGCGATTAATCCTCTTCGACTTCGATGATGCTTCCTGAGACCGGTTCTTCGACGATTAAGTTTTCCCAGCTGTAGGGCTTGGGCATGAAACGCAGGCACCTCTTGCAGTTGGAACCGTCGCACAAGTCTGAACGGATTTTTACAACGTCGTCTTTGTAAACCATGGCGTGTGTCGGGCATTCGCGGATTTTTTCGGCGCATTCGGAACAGCCGGGCATCGGGACAACCAAGAACGTTCCCGTCTGTTTGATCATTTCATAACCTTCGTCGCCGAAAACAGGAATGTCGCGCTCAACGAGCCTCTCGACGGTCGGGTTTTCAACGGGGTCGCCCAATTGCGGGAGTTCCTTTTTCTTCAGGAATTTGTTCAGCATTTTAAAGTCCATGCCTTCTCCCCAATATGCCAATTCAAGAATGTAAGCCTCTTTGAACGCGTCATCCGTCGCGAACATGACGTGTGTTCCGACGATTTGCGTGGCAATCGCCTGAAGTTCTCTGAGACGGTCATCGGAAAGCAGAATTTCGCGAGCCGTTTTCAAAGACGTGTTGCCGATTTGTGTAATCGTTGACGCGTTGAACGGGTTCATACCGATTTGCTGCGCCTTCTTTGCGTCCATATATGTACCGGCTGCTCCCGACATGTGAGAGATTTGGATGTCAGACATTTGGACGCCGGCGGCACGGCAAAGCGCGATGTGTCCCGCGCGAAGGGCGCCGATTGCGTTGCCGGCTTCTCTGATGTCGTGTTCGGTGAACTTGACGCCGTCCTGTAAGTGAATAACGCCTTCGGCGGTTTGAATTTTCGGTAATTTGATTAATCCGTTTCTGATACCTTCTTCCATCAAGGCGATGACGCCCGTCCCGGTAATGCCTCTGGCGCGGATGGGGCCCGCTTCAATAACGGAGCCGTCGGCGGGGTTGACTAAGTCTCCCTTTGTCCGTTTCATTTCTTTATCTAAAACAAAACAGCGGATGTTGCCGCCTTCAAAAGCGATGTCGCTGATAGCGTACGGTGAGGCCAAAACGCCGTCTTCGATTTCCTGACCTTCCAAAGCCGGACCGGCCGCCGCGGAACCTGTGAAAATCACGCCGCCCGCTTTAAGCGCCATTTCGGCATTGGTTCCAAAGTCGGTCGCAATCGCGATGTCATCATTTTCAAGCATGCCGGAATGGACAATCAAAGCCAAAGCGTCGGCGCCGATTTCGTGTTTAATCGCCGGGGGAATAATGACGGTACAATTCGGATATTTTTCAAGGCCGGAAACTTCAGAGCTCGGCAAAAGTTTCGATTCCCTTTTTTGTTCCTGAATGTTGTACAATTCTTTTTTGCGTTCGCCGGCATAAGCCAAGTCATCAATCGGAATGCCTTGGAAAAGTGAAAGCTGAATCGGATTGCCGCAAACAGAAAGACGGTAAAGGTCTTCGGGCGCAACGCCCAAGCGGTCAATCAGTACTGAAATCGCATTGATGACTAATTTGTGCGCATTCTCTAAACCGTAGTGGATGGCAAAATCCATGTGGTCCATCACATTCGCGCCCGGAAGAGGATTACGCATTGTCACAACGGTTTTCTTAATGTCGCCGGTTTCCAAATCTACTTTTTGTGACCTGAACCCGCTGGTTCCGAGGTCAATTGCAACGCCTGTTTTCATGTTTACACACTCTCCTGAAACATTTTATTTGAAATCATTGTCGTGTATCGTTTATCGTGTATCGTGTATCGTATATTGTGTATCGTACAACCGTTTTTGAAAAATTGCCCAAAAACGAAAGTCCAAAGACGGCATCAAAATTCTAATGCGGCTGTAATAATACATCAATGTATGATGTAATTAATAAGCGTTTTCAATAAATGCCCCCCGGACAAAAAAACCCACCCTCCACCTCCGCCTTCTGCCGTGCTTTTTCAAAATAAGATGAGGGCAGCCGGCGCTTTCAGGGACGCCTGCGGCACCACTGTCGGTTTGTAAGGGGCGGCAAGGAGAGAGTAGGACAGCAAGAAAGGCAAGGCAGCAAGTAAGGCAAGGGCAAGGAAAGGTAGAAGCAAGGAAAGGCAAAGACAAAGCAAAGCACGGCAGCAGGCAAGGCAAAGCACGGCAGCAGGAGAGGCAAAGCGGCAGTGGTGGCAACAACAGTAACGGTGGCAGCAACAGTAACGGTGGCAACAGTAACGGTGGCAACAGCAGTGGCGGTGACAGCAGTGGCGGTGACAGCAGTGGCGGTGACAGCAGTGGCGGTGACAGCAGTGGCGGTGACAGCAGTGGCGGTAGCTGTGCCCCGTTCGCGAAGCGAACGGCTGTTACAAAAAAAAGTAGATGCATGAAGCAAGTTCCTGTTGGCAGGTGGCAGCCAATGTAGGTAGCAAGAACGGCACAGCAGAAGGTAAGGCACAGCAGAAGGTAAGGCACAGCAGAAGGTAAGGCACAGCAGAAGGTAAGGCACAGCAGAAGGT
>WRCE01000051.1 GCA_009784005.1 Candidatus Methanimicrococcus labiotermitis | reverse complement strand
TATAACGAGAAAAACAAACATTTTTTTTGAAAAAACAAGATGAAAAGAATGAAAAATGGAGATTTCTGTTAAAAATATAACGAGAAAAACAAACATTTTTTTTGAAAAAACAAGATGAAAAGACAGGGCAGAAACAAAATAAAACCAAAACCAAAAAAAAGACGGGGCGCAAAAGCATCCCCGTCAACGCTGACAATCGCAGCAAAATTAAAGCGGTGAGATGGAAGCGAACAATTTTGTTCTTACATTGACATGCCGCCCATGCCGCCGCCCTGAGGCATCGGCGCGGCTTTGGCGGATGCAATCACGTCATCGATTCTGAGAATCATGATGGTGGATTCCGTTGCGGCATTGATCGCTTGTGTTTTAATTCTGAGCGGTTCAAGAACGTTGTTTTTATACATGTCCTCGACTTTGCCGATGTAGACGTTAAGGCCTGCGGTCTTGTTGCCTTTCTCGTGCGCCGCCTTCATTTCGGCAAGCATGTTGATTGGGTCAAGGCCGGCATTTTCGGCAAGCGTCTGGGGAATGATTTCAAGCGCGTCGGCGAACTTGGAAACAGCGAGCTGTTCTCTGCCGGAAAGCGTGGAGGCGTATTCGCGAAGGCGAAGTGAAATTTCGATTTCAGGAGCACCGCCGCCAACGACGATTTTTTGGTCTTCGATTGCAACGCCGACAACGCGGACAGCGTCTTCAACGGCGCGGTCCAAAGCGTCAACAACGTGTTCTGTTCCGCCGTGGAGGAAGAGAGAAACGGTCTTGATGCCGGGGCAGCCGGTGACGTAAATCATCTTGGAGCCGGTCGTTTCCTTTTCGGCGACAAGTTTCGCGGAACCAAGGTCGGCGGGCGTGATTTCATCAATGTTTGTAATGATTCTGGCGTTTGTCGCTTCAGACAGGCGAGTCATGTCGCTTTGCTTAATGCGGCGGGCGGCCAAGACGCCGGCTTTTGCCAAATAATACTGAGCGAGGTCGTCAATGCCTTTTTGACAGAAAACGACATTCGCGCCGGATGCCATGACCTTGTTGATGATTTCTTTAAGCATGGCTTCTTCTTGTTCGATGAAGCTGAGCATCTGGTCGGGTGAGCTGATTTTAATTTCGGATTTTGTTTCCGTTTTCTTGTACTCAACAGCCGCGCCCAAAAGAAGGATTTTCGCGTCTTTCATCATTGTCGGCATGTTCGGGTGAACGCGCTCTTTGTCAATGATAACGCCGTCGATAAGTTCGGAGTCACCGATGCTTCCGCCGGCTCTTTTTTCGACTTTGATTTTGTCGGTGTCGGCGATGACTTTGCCGTGCGCGTCGGTTTTGGTGATGGCGCAGACCGCTGAAACGACGAGGTCGGACAACTTGGCTTTGTTGGATTCGGCGCCTTTGCCGGTGATAGCGGTGGCGGCAATCTTCTTTAACGTTTCAGTGTCATCAACGGACACGTCAAGCGCAATGGATTTGACGATTGCGTTTGCCTTGTCGGCGGCCAAACGGTAGCCGGCAGAAATGATTGTCGGGTGAATGCCGTCTTCTAAGAGTTCTTCGGCGCTTGCGAGAAGCTCGCCTGCCAAAACGGCAGCGGTGGTAGTACCGTCGCCCACTTCGGCGTCCTGCGTCTTGGAGATTTCAACGATCATTTTCGCTGCCGGGTGTTCGATATCCATTTCTCTTAAAATCGTGGCGCCGTCGTTTGTGATGATAACATCGCCCATAGAATCAACGAGCATCTTGTCCATGCCTTTGGGGCCCAGCGTCGTTCTGACGGCTTCGGCAACGGCTTTTGCTGCCATAATGTTGTTGTTTTGGGCATCGGAACCTCTTGTTCTTCGGCTGCCTTCACTTAAAATAAAAATCGGTTGTCCTGACAAAAATAAGTCCTCCTTTTTTGAATAGGTTTTTTGAATTAATTTTTAAATAAATTTTTGAATTAAATTTTTGAATTAATTTCTAATTAATTTTTGAATAATGTCACTTGAGTTTGTATTTTGTATGAATTTTGTATGAATAATATCTGCCATGAATTGACAATAAATGTAATAAGAAAAACCGGCAAATTTCAAAAAACGTTTGAATTTCCGCCGTTCTTTATTGATGTTTCATGAAAAAATCGGCATTAAAATCAATAACGGCCAAGACTATTTCATGTATCTGTAAAGCAGATTTGGAATTAATCTAATGTATACGCTTCTATATAAAAGTTTCCCGACATGACAGATATAAAAAGAGACACAGGCGGCATGAAATGACAGCAATCACATAGAAGCAATACATGTAAAATCAAAAAAGAAAAGAGATAAATCGATAATGATTGGTTTGGGTTTAAATAGTAAGAATTTTTATATTAAATCAGTAGCAATAAACGAAATAACAGATAAGTCGCTGCTAACTGAAAATCGCCAATCGAATTAATAATTCAACCAAATCAATAATTCAAACGAATCAATTATACCTTTGACAATTGCGTCAAGCAACAAAGATGAAGGAAAGTATAATTTTTAAGGAGGAATCAACATGGGAATCGGCATGGAGATATGGGGCTTTGGTCAAAGAGCGGCGGGAAATAAAAATGCGGCAAGCAAAACGGATGTCAATGTTCCTTCTCGCGATGAATGGAGTGTTTGTTCAGAAAAATTACGGCTTTATCTCAAAGATCGGAATTACCGCGGTTCTTTGAATGAAAAGGTGACCGAGCTCACCTCATATATGGATAAACGCTTTGACACACAATTCAATCTGACTTTTGTAAATGAAAAAAAATGGATAGGGCCTAGTTGTGAGGATTGCGAAGAATATGAATGCAGCGAATCTCAGTTCGTGAGTTGCGAAATGGGCACATATCAAGTGGATAGTTATTTGACGCGTTTTGGAAAACACATAAAGTTTGAAGAAATATCAAAGTTATTAAGCGAAAAAGAAAAAGAGAGAGCGTTGAAGAAAAAAAGCTGACCGGTTAAAATCGGTGTTTTTTTATTTTGATTCTTCTTCTGCTTTATTATTTTGATTCTTCTTCCGCTTCATTTTTTTATTCTGATTCTTCCGCTTCATTTTTTTATTCTGATTCTTCCGCTTCTTCATCGCTTTTTTATTCTTGCTCTTCCGCTTCGTCATCGCCTTTTTCTTCGATGACGATGCCGTATTTCGTTTCCTCATCGGAAACGGGTTCTTCCGTTTTCTCGATTTTAAGCTTCAAAACACGCTGTTCATCCGCTTCGAGTATGGTCGCGATGAGATTTTTGTAGGAAAACGATTCACCGACTTTTGGGATACGCTCAAACACGGCCAATGCCCAGCCGCCGGCGGTATTGTAATCACATTCAAAATTTCGCCTGTCAACGTCCAAGTAATCAAACAGGTCTTCAATATTTGTGTTGCTGTTGACTTCATAAACATTATCGCCGACGGGAACGATTTCCGTGATGATTTCATCGTATTCGTCCCATATTTCGCCGACTAACTCTTCTAAGATATCTTCCATCGTTACAATGCCTTTCATGCTGCCGTATTCATCGACAACGACAGCCAAATGCGTCTTGTTCCGGCGAAGTTCGGTCAACAGGGGAGAAATATTCTTTGTCACGTAAGCGAAAGTCACAGGCCTGACCAAATAGTTCAAAACGACACGCCGGCCGGTCGCCAATCGGGTCAGGACATCTTTGGTATTGATAACGCCGATGATGTTGTCAATCGTGTCTTTATAGACCGGCATTCGAGTGTAGCCTTCGTGAATAATCAGCCTGAGCGTGGTATCGATATCATCGTCAATGTTGATTGCGATAACATTTGAACGCGGCGTCATGATTTCCTGAGCGGTCGTTTCATCGAAATCCAGCGCGGATTGAACGAGTTCGCTTTCACCCTCTGCCAAAACGCCTTCTTCATCGATGGTTTCAATGATATACTTCAAATCGCCTTCCGTCACCATCGGCCCGTCGGAATCTTTGCTTGTGCCGGTCAGATTGATCAGCTTCACTAAGACAAAAACAATCGGGGAGAAAATAATCGCGAAGAAATCAACGAGCGGAGATATCGCCATTGAAAGCTTTTCCGCGTGTGATTTGGCGAGGCTTTTCGGCAGCGTCTCACAGAAAACCAAAATAATGGCTGTCATGACAACCGTGGAAACGGCAGCGGCAGTTTCTTCCGGCAAAAGGCGAATAAAGAGAAGCGTCGCAATGGACGCAGAACTGATGTTGACAATATTGTTTCCGACCAAAACGGTGGAAATGAACTTATCGTAATTCTCGGTCAGCTTCAAAACGCGCTTCGCGGCGGCATTGCCGTCATCCGCCATGGGTTTTAAACGAAGTTTATTCGCCATGGAATAAGAAGTCTCGGCGATACCAAAAAATGCGGAGAGCGAAAGCAGCGCGAATAACAAAGCAAACCAAAACGAGAGGGGGATTTCCATTTTTTTAACAGCCCTTTAAGAACAGTTGAAACAGGTAACGAATAAACAGGTAACTAATAAACAGGTAACTAATAAACAAACTAAACAGTACAAAATCCGTATAAATTCATATAAATTTAAATTGACTCATCATTACGTCAGCGTACAAAATGAATCACATGGATATAAATATATTTAAAAATCCGTCTCATTACTCTTAATGTAATTAAATTTTAAAAACGGCGAAGAACTTGAAAAAAATATGAAAAAGAAATGTAAATGAAATGTGAAAAAACGGGAAAAGAAAAGTGAAAAAACGGGAAAAGAAAAGTGAAAAAACGGGAAAAGAAAAGTGAAAAAACGGGAAAAGAAAAATGAAAAAATGTGAAATCAAGAGGTTAATTCAAAAAGTTAAATCAAAAGGTTAAATCAAGAGGTTTTGTCATCCTCTTCATCTTTGCCCCATTTGTCGCGCCGTCTTTCGTTGCGGTCCGCGCGTTCTTTTTCTTTTTCCAAGCGCTTTTTATCGGCCTGTTCTCTTTCATAATCCGCTCTGATTTCCTCGGGCGTTCTGACAATATCTGTGGTACCTGTGAACCTTTTCCACGCGCCGGCGGTCGTGAACACGCGTTCGCGCGTCCCTTTTTGGTTGATCATCAAGCCGAAGAAGATCAAGCCCAGACCGAGGATTCCCGAAAATGCTGCCGGAATGAGGACAATGCCGATTAAAACAAGAGTCGAAGCGATAAGTCCTTTAAACGCGCCTTTTCGGAACGACATGTAACCGGTTCTTCTGAAAATACGCATGTCGCGATAGGTTAAGAAAAGAATCGTGACATATGCAAAGATACCGATTCCGAGATACATACTTGTTAGGATATCATAGCCGAATAACATATTTTTTCCTCACGGGCTGAACGCCTGCAACATTAAAAACGGTTAATCTGTATTAAAGCTGCTGATTTGAGAGCTTTGAGATGATGATTTGAGATTTTTTTAAAAAACGGTTTATTTGTCAGGATATGTCAGAATTTTGTCAGAATTTTGTCAGGATATGGCAGGATATGTCAGAATTTTGTCAGAATTATAGGATATTTGAAAACAGATTGACATATATGTCAGAACTTTTGGATATTCCTGAAATGCTGACTTGTATGTCAGAACTTTGGGATATTTCTGAAATGTTGATTTATATGTCAGAATTCTTAAATATTAGGAAAATGTTGACTTATATGTCAGAACTTTTGGATATTTCTGAAATGTTGACTTATGTGTCAGAATTTTTGAATACAAACTTGATGAAAACTTAATAAAAACAATAAAAACATAAAAACAATACAAACCAAATTAACGGCTGTAAAGAATTGACCGGAGCCCCGAGATGAGTCAATCTATCCTTCGAACGAAATACCTCAAACGCCTTCAGAGCGTCAAGGACCTGACCGACACCGTGAAAGTGATAACCGGAATCCGGCGGTGCGGGAAGACCACGCTGATGCTGCAGTTTATGGACCTCCTCCGCGCGGACGGAACACCGGAAGATGACATCATCTACATGAACTTCGAGGTCATCGGAAATGATTTTTCCGGCTTTCGTGAGTTCCATGCCGAAATATCCAAAAAGCTCGGCGGCCGCCGCAAATATGTGTTCTTGGATGAGGTGCAAAACGTTCCCGAGTGGGAGAAAGCCGTCAATTCCATACGCGTGGAATACGACTGCGACATCTACATAACAGGGTCAAACGCCTACCTCCTTTCATCCGACCTCTCCACCCTGCTCAGCGGCAGAACATTTGAAATCTATATGATGCCGTTCTCTTTTCGAGAGTTTTTGGAACTGAATCCGTCTGACGGCACATACGCCGGCTTAGAGGAAAGGTATGACCAATACGCCCGAATGGGCTCAATGCCCATGGTCAGCCTCAATCTTGAACAGACAATCATCAGGGAAACCCTGTTGGGCCTCATAAGCAGGATCATCACGAACGACATCTCCCCGAGATCCGGCATACGGGATATGAACGCCATGAACAAGATACTGAGATTCATGATGTCAAACATCGGAAACCCGGTAAGTCCGGCATCGATTGCCCGTGAGCTCGGAATATCCAACCAAAAACTGGTATCAACCTATCTTTCACTTCTTGAGCGGGTATACATATTCCACAGGACACTGCGCTATGATATAACCGGGAAAAAGATATTGAAGACCAATGAGAAGTATTACTGCCTGGACCCCGGAATGAGAGCTGCGATGATAGGTTATGAACGCAAGGACATCGGGCGCGTCATGGAGAACATCGTATTCTTAGAACTCATACGCCGCGGGTACGACGTCACCACCGGCGAGATAAACGGAAAAGAAGTGGATTTCATAGCGGTGAAAGGATCGGACGTGAGACATTATCAGGTGACTCAAACCCTTGCCGGCACATCTGAACGTGAATTCGGAAGCCTGAGGGGTATCAAAGACAATTATCCCAAAACGGTAATAACCGCCGACAGGACCATATCAGACGGAGAGAACGGGATAAGGGAACAGAACTATTTGGATTTCTTGTTGGAAGAATGGTGACGGGGCGCATGACAAGACCGCTTCGGTTTTTGATTGCGTCCAATATCGTTTTTATATGTGTCTCTTGTACCGTTCTGAATAGATAGATTTTAAAAAATTTCAATCTGAAAAGCACAAATAAAAAGAGTTGCGATAAAAACAGTCACCGATTTCTGTTTTCATCGAACCCTTTGACAGAATTAAGAAGCATCCGCCGTCTTTCGGATAATCTCATCAATGTCTTCTTTCAAAATATCCGGAATCCCTTCAATGCCCGCGCTCAAAAAGCCGCGGACAATTAAGCCGGTCGCTTCGGCTTCATCCAAACCGCGCGTCATCAAATATTCCACCTGATCGCGGGCGATTCGGCCGATTGAGGCTTCGTGCGTCATTTCGACGTCTAAGGCGTGGGCTTCCAGCGCCGGAATCGCCTTTTGGCTACCTTTCTCACTCATGACAAGACCGTTGCATTCCAAATGGCCGTACACGTTCGGCGCGTTTGCGATGATGTCGCCGCGAGAAATGACCTCGCCGCCGATTGTAATCGTTCTTGAGATGATTTCGGTTTTCGTGTTTGGCGCGTTTAAGTAAACGCGGCTGCCCATGTCCAAGGTGGAGCCGGGGTGAGCGACGGCGATTGTG
>WRCE01000050.1 GCA_009784005.1 Candidatus Methanimicrococcus labiotermitis | reverse complement strand
GTGCAGAAGTTAAAGCAGAAAGACTGAGGCTGGGACTTTCTGTTGAAATTCCGGCAAGCATGGACATATCATCTGAATAATCCAACTCCTCCGGACTTTCTTCTTGGAGGAGGGCATCAGAAATTGTTTCTTCGAGATTTGAGAAATCATAATTGTTTGAATTATCAGTTAAGGTATCCGACATTTCAGCTTGACCGCTGCCGGATGGGGAAGAATCAAAAGAGGAAAAGTCGTCAGGAGAAGAGGAAGGAGAAGATCCGAAGGAGTCGTTTTCAAACGCAAAAGAGAAGGAAGGCGTCAGAATCATTAAAGCAATGCAAACGATTATAATTTTTTTCAAATCCATATCATATCACACACATTTACAAAAATAAAAATATATTGAATAAACAGATATATTAAGTAATATTAGATTCGGCTTAATATAAATGTGTTCCGACCATTATATAAATTTTAAATAATAAAATTACAATAATTTTCCAAAAAATAGAAACTAAAGCGAGTAATAAAAATATTTTGAAATTAAATCTAAAACAGATGATTTTCAAAACGTATCTTCAATCAAGAAAATGCTTAAACTTCATGACAGTTAATGAAGTCATGAAATTATACATTTCTTGATTGATGATAAGTATTAAACTTTTTCAGTTAAAAACAGAAATTTTAAAACAATCAACTTATAGAATTCTGAAGCAACCGCCCGTCTATTTTAACAACCGAGGCGCCCGGTTCAATCATGATGACTTCTTTGCCGTCCATGTAAACGCGGATGGTGCCGCCGGATTCTGAAATGGCGACGGCGATGGCGTTGGTGTCGCGGGTGATGGACGCGGAAGACAAATGGCGCGTGCCGAGTCCTTTTTCAATGTGGATGTCGCGGGTATCAACGTCAAGATAACGGCCGGCAGACAAGACTTTGCCTGTTTTGGATATGATGAAAACGCCGTCCAGTTGTGAAAATCCGGTGAGGGTTTCCCAATATTTTTTCTTGTTGACGTTGACGTCAAAATTGGGGTCTTGACCGCGGAACGGGTTGATAATCATCTGATGGGAGCGGGAAAGGACTTCCTCTTCGTCTCCGAGAATGAAAGCGGTGCCGATTTTTTTGCCTTCGCGGCCTTTTGTGGCAATACTGAGCGACAGCTGTAAAACATTTCTGAATGTTTCGGGCAGAACGCGTTTTTCGCATTCGCGAAGGATTTGAACGGTTTCGTTTTCCGCCATGCTGTGAACGACAATGGAATAAGAATCCTGATTGCGGACAAGGCCGATGACGATGCCGTAATCAATGTTTCCGATACTGTATTCAACGGCAGCGGCGTTCATCAAAAGAGACGCGTTTTTGTCGGCTTCGGTACGAATGGCCTCGGCAATTTCTCGAATTTGGAATTGGTTTTCGTTTTTCTCATTTTTCAGGCAGGTCAGCTTCTCGAGAATCGTTCGGATCTGCGTGATGTCAATAACGGGGATGTCTAAGTTTCGAAAAGGGCGGATATCAACGTTTCCGAATGTAAAGACAGCCACCGCTCCAAGCTGTTTCGCCATATTCATAACCGCGTCTTTGATAAGAGTACAGCAAAGATCCTCGGTATTGGAAGCATTGGGAATCGGTGTTTCGATTGTTGCTTTAACATCCGGTTTATTCGTTATTTCATCCATTTTGACCTCATCAAACATATGTTACCGTCATATGTTATCGTCAAATATTACTGTCAAATATTATATTCCGAAATGGAATTATAAGCCTTTTAAAAATTTAATTATCTTATATATCTTCTCATTTTAAAGCGGCTTTCTTTTATATATACTTTGTAGTAACATAATCGTTTTTTCAAGCACAGTCTCAAGAATTGTCGAAAAAAATCGATGAATTTTCGACAATGGACTAATATTTATTGCCGGGCGCAAACGGTTCAACCCGACATCAGAGAAAAACGAGGCTGCCGCCTTCTCATTTCCAAAATTCATACCATTTTTTCGTTTTGTCCGGTTCCTTTTCCGGTTCGGCGGGCGCGTTGTTTTTTGAATCTTCGTTTTTCATTTCTTCGATTTTTACGTCTGCGCTTTTCGCTTCCCCGTCCTTCGCTTCTTCCTTTTTCACGTCTTCACTTTTTGCCTCTTCCTTTTTCACGTCTTCACTTTTTGCCTCTTCCTTTTCCGCTTTTTCGTGTCTTACGTCTTCATTTTTCGTTTCGTCTTTCGGCGCTGAAATTTCATTCCGTTCAGCTTCCCGAAGCTTGGCGTATTCGATCAGCGGCTGAATTTGAAGCATATACGCCTGATGCGTTTTCATCAGTTCGTCATAATTTTTATTGGTCGCGGTCAGCTGTTCTTTCAAGTCGGAAATGTGCCGGCGTTGAATTTCAATGATATTGTTGTCGATTTCCTTTTGAACGGCGGCTTCGTTTCTGAGGCTTTTGCCGCCGTAATAATTCAAAAGGGCCTCCGCGATGACGGCATCGGGATTGTTTTCGGCTTCAACGCGCATCTGCAAATTTATCGGCAGCTGTGCCCGGACTTTTCCGTATCCCTCCCGCGCGGCCTTTTGACCGGCTTCGTCTTTTGAAATCGTCTCTTGCTTTTCTCTCTTGCCGCTCTTTCGGGACATGTGCTCACCTGCGATTTTGACAGATTAAATGATTTAATGAAATTTGATGAAAATTTAATGAATTTAATGAAAATTTAATGCATACTGTTGCTTTTACCTTTTATTTCTTTGAACGTCAGAAGTCGGCCTCTGTGATAATTTTTGAAATCCTTTCATGGAAGAAGCGGCGGTCCATGCCTTTCCACTTGTCTCGGAAGGCGGACAATAAAGCTTCCACTTCGCGTTCGCGGAACGTTTTGTAATTGCCGAGAGCCGTGATCGTTTTTTCGACTTCTCTCAAACGGTCTTTGGACGTTGCCGACGAACCCGCCTCCTCGTCGCGCATTTCTTCGATGCGAGCCGTATACGATTCGATAACCTCAACGGCGACGACTGCGTCATGGAAGTCTCCCAAAATTTCTTGAAGCTCTTTAAACTCTTTAATCAGCTGACCGGCGGCGTCCCCGAGACAGTCTTTGAAAAAGTCCAGCGTGTAACGGAAATTTTTGGCCGCGATGCGAAGGCGGTGCAATTTCTCCGTGTAAATGAAAGGGCCGTCCATCCATTCGTGATAAGCGGAAATATCGGCCGCCTTTTCATAAAGAATAATGGGGAGCACATCGCGGATTCGAACCGGCCCGACATCTCCCTTTCTGTTAACGCGCGGCGTTCCGAGGTAAATGCCGCTTTCAAATGTTTCTTTCAATTCTTTCTTGAAAAGCTCATATTCGGCGGATGCCAGATAAGCCGTCGCTTCTTTATGGGCGGCTTTACGGTCTTTTGCAACGGTTTCGTAAAAAACGGACATTTCAGACGCGCTTATCTTTTCATTTTTCAAATACGCGTCCGTTTTTTCCAAAATAACGTCCAAATCGCGAAGAACACCGAGCGCGGACAACGTCGTCTTCATTCCGTTCTCCGTTTTGTCCAACCACACGGGGTCCAAATAATTTCTGAAAATAATAACAGACGAACGAATTTTCCGAAGAGCGACGCGCATGTCGTGAACGTCTTCGATATCCCTCGCCGCTATCACGCCGGATTCCGCTTTCTCGGCTTCGAAAAACTGAGCCATAATGATTTTTTCGGAAGCGTCAGCCATTCTGTCGTCGGCGGTCAGCTTCGTGTCCCGTTCCGGTTTCAACTCTTTTTTGCTTTTGTTTTCAGCCTTTTTGTCGGTGCCGGCTGTTTCCTTGCCGTTTATGGTTTCCTTGCCGTTTGTGTTTTCTTTGCCGTTTGCGTTTTCTTTGCCGTTTGCGTTTTCTTTGCCGCCCGCGGCTTCTTTGAAACGAACCGAAAAATCAAAAGCGATATTGATTAAGCTGTTTATGGAGTCAAGTTCCGCCTTTTCGATTTTCTGAGAATCGCCGGCCGGGTTTGATCCGCTTGACCCGTTTGACTTGCTTGACCCGCTTGACCCGTTTGACTTGCTTGACCCGTTTGACCCGCTTGACTTGCTTGACCGGCTTGCCTGATATGTGATTTCAATAACCTTTTTCTCATGACCGTTCGTCGCCGCGATTTGTTTAAAAACGTCTTGCGCGTCATCCGCCGGTTCGACGATTTCAAGCAGAGCTGACAGGATCAGCGCTTTCTTTTGGAACACCGGCGGCACAAAGAAACCTGTCTTCATTATCGTTTTCTTTATTTTCTTTGTCATGCTCCTTATTTTCTTTGAAGATTGCGCGGCCTTTGTCTTCATTTCATCCAAAACAAAAATCAGGGCAACCATTTTCAATTCATTCAAAGAAAAGCCTTCCACCGGATGCGTTAAAAAGATATCGGCGGCGATGTTGATTCTTCGTTCAATCGAAATGCCTTCTCCGATGCCTTTTAAATACGCCGCCGTTTCCAAAGCCGCTTTGTCTTTCTCGGACAAACCGTAAGCCGGCCCGATGAATTCAAACAAAAGGGAAGCGTTCCCCGCTCTTAAATCGGCCCGCTGCGGATTCATGCCGTAATAGGAAGCCAGTTCTTCCTTTGTCCACGTTTTCCCGTCCGCAACCGGTTTTTGGAAACAATAAGCCGTATTTTCGCCGGCTTCAAACACAAAGGGAAAAATATCCGTTCGCTCAAATTCAAAAGCGTGGCGAATTGCCAACACGTCGCTTTTGGGCAGATTGTATGTCATTGCCGTAAAGCCGAGAGACATGCCGCTGTCAAGCGCGAGTAAAATGGACGCCTTTTGGAAAAAAAGGTCGCTGCTGCGCGCGCTGAAAAATTCGGACCCGCCCGTTTGTTTTAAAAATCCGGTGTTGCCGAAGTAATCCGTCGGGTCCGCGGTATATTCCTTTTCGCATATCTGAATCAGCGCCGCCTTTTCGCGCGGCATCAAAAAGCCGGAATCGAAGGAATCGAATTCGGCGAAATCCGTTTCATTTCCGGCCGGGTCGGCGGCGGTCATACCGTTTTCGGTCATATTGGCGGCGTTCATACCACCTGCATTCATACCATTTGCATTCATACCACTTGCATTCATACCACCGACGTTCATACCACCTGCGTTCATATCAACGGCTTCAATTCTCTTTTCAAATCCGGGGACGAGCGTCCCTTCGATTTTATCGCGGTTGAAAAACAAAACCAGCCCGCGCTCGAATTTTGAAAGACGATTGACATAAAGCGCGTTTTGAAGTTTCGGGAGACTGCGCAAAACGGCGGCGAACTCATTCAGGTCGCTTTCCGTGCCGCTGACGAGTTCGATTTCCAGTTCCGTAAAAACATGTTTCTGCTCGGAAAAATTCATCGACACCGAATCAACGGATAAGTCTGCCAAAACGTTTTCCCGAAGAGAAAGGTCAGCGTTATCTTTTGTCAGCCCCTCTTTGTAAACGGTTTTAAAAAACCGGTCTTGCTTCAGTGTTAAAATCGGGATGAGCGGCGTATCCCCCGCAAGCGTCATCATTGTTTTTTTAATATCAGGATCCGAAATGTCGGTCGGTTCCGACTCAGGCGGCAGCTTTTCCTTGTATTCTTTACGGCGGTGGACGTCAGCCATTGACGTATCCGCCCGCTTCAAAGTCCATTCGATTTGCGTTACGCCGTCTTCATAGCGTTTTCTTAAATAATATCCCAAGGAATAAAGCAAAAAATCGGGCGTGTCGTAAAAAATATCCGTAAACAGCGGCCTTGATTTGTCGGTGATCAAATAATTGCCGGCTTTTGTCAGCGTTGAAATGTATTCAAAAGTTTCGTTTTTTGTTATTCCGAATTTATATTCAATCTCCATTCTTTCCCGGCCTCCATTCTTCCACATTCTGCCAAACGTTATTCAGTATCATTCTTTTTGTCATTTCTTCATTTCTTTATTCTCTTTTGTTATTTATAGCCCGTCTTTATATAATCTATATTCTTTGTGAAAAAGGCAAAAACGGCGGCAGCCGATAAGTCAAAGATATTTTCAGAAACAGCTTCCGCCTTCACGTATGAAACGCGGCATGGGCGCGGTATGGGCATGGTATGGACGCGGCACGGGCGCGGTATGGGCGCGGTATGGACACGGTATAGACGCGGTATGAGCATTGTATGGCCACGATATAAACGATTTTTTTATATAATGTGGCGCAGTATGTCATTCTAATAAAAGAAACAACTCTTTCTTATCAATTAAAAATCAATAAAGGCGGAAGTGAATCACATTGACGGAAAAGGACATGCTGATGTGGGATGAAACTCTTTTTCGGGAGTCGGATATTTTTGAGATGGACCACCTGCCCGATTATTTCCCTCACCGCGACAATCAGTTAAATTCTGTCCGTTACGCGTTAAAGCCCGCCGTTCGGGGCGGCAGACCCCTGAACTGTCTTCTTTACGGGCCGCCCGGCACGGGGAAGACCAGCGCCGCCATGAAAATTTTTGATGAATTAAAAGAACATACTGACAAAGTGATAACGGTTAAGATCAATTGTCAAATCGACTCCACGCGTTTTGCTGTCATTTCCCGCATTTACAAAAGCGTTTTAAACATTGCGCCGCCGGCATCCGGTGTTTCTTTCAACCGCATTTTTGATAAGCTCGCCAAAAAACTCATTGATACCGACAAGGTTTTGATTGTGGTTTTGGACGACATCAATTACCTCTTTTACGAAGGGCATGCCGACGAAGTCATGTATTCGCTTCTTCGCGCTCACGAGCAATACCCGGGCTCTAAAATCGGCGTGATTGCAATCGTGAATGACCCCGAAGTTGTTTACGGATTTGACAAACGCGTCAGTTCTGTTTTCCTGCCGGAAGAAATTGAATTCCCGCGTTACGAATGGTCGGAAATTGACGACATTTTGGATGACAGAATCCGCCGCGGTTTTTTCCCCGGCGTCGTCGACCCCGCCGTTCGCGAATGCATGACGGGCTACGTTGCCGAAAACGGCGACTTGCGCGTCGGCATCGATTTAATGAAACGTTCCGGCCTCAACGCCGAAAAACGTTCGTCCCGAAAAATCGACATCGAAGACGTCAACAAAGCTTACGCTGCTTCCCGTTCTCTTTATTTGTCCCGTATGTTTGCGGTTCTGACAGACCATGAGAAATATCTGGTGATTCAGGCAACCGAAGGCGGAGAAGTATCAGCGGGCGACCTTTATGAAAAATTCAGAAACCACACCGGCATCGGATACACCCGTTTTTATGAAATCGTCAACAAAATGATTTCCGCCGGCTACCTGACCGCCGACTTTTCCGGCAAGGGTTTAAAGGGGCGGACGCGAATGATTCGATCGGGTTTTAAGAAGGAAGAATTGAACGAACTTTTAAAGTAAATTTTTTAAATTTTTAAATTTTTAAATTGTTTTGAATTGTTTTGATTGTTTGATTGTTTGATTGTTTTGAATTGTTTTAATTGACTTGTAAAATAGCAGTGATTGTGATGCTGGGCCGCTTTCAATACAACGATATCGCTTTTTCGGGAGAGGTTTTTGATGACATCGTCTATCCTGACCCCATTTATCAGCAGCTGGACGACGAATACCCGCTCTCTTCGCTTCTCATTTTACCGCCGTCGCTGCCTTCTAAAATCGTTTGCGCCGGCCTTAACTATGCCGACCATGCCAAAGAATTGAATATGGAACTGCCGAAAAACCCGATTCTTTTTTTAAAACCGCCGTCCTCGATTTTGGCGCACGAAGGGCTGATCCGGTACCCTCCCGAAAGCGGGCAGGTGGATTACGAAGCGGAACTCGCCATCGTTATCGGCAAAAAATGCGGGAGTGTTTCAGAAGATGACGCTCTTGACTATATTCTCGGTTTCACGTGCTTTAACGACGTGACCGCTCGCGACTTACAACGGGCGGACGGTCAGTGGACGCGCGCCAAAAGTTTTGACACATTCGCGCCCGTAGGCCCTTTCATCATCACGCCCGAAGAGCTGGCTCAAAAAAACCTTTCCCCCGGCGATTTATCCGTTTCTTGCCGCGTGATACGCGGCCAAAACGAAGAGGTGAGGCAAAGTTCTTCGACAAAAGAATTCATCTTCGGCATCCCGAAACTGATTTCTTTCATTTCTTCCGTGATGACCCTTGAAAAAGGAGATATCATCGCGACGGGAACCCCGCCCGGTGTCGGCGAATTATTGATCGGCGACGTTGTCGAGGTCGAGATAGAAGGAGTCGGCGTTTTAAGAAATACGGTCGTTTCGGCTGAATGATAAGGCAGGCGGCGAGGCAGGCAGCAGGGTAGGCAGCAGGGTAGGCAGCAGGGTAGGCAGCAAGGCAGGCAGTGAAGCAGTGGCGGTAGCTGTGCCCCGTTCGCGAAGCGAACGGCTGTTAAAAAAAAAGAAGATGAATGTAGAAAGTGCTGTTGGCAGGTGGTTGGTGGTAGGCAGCAAGGCAGGCAGCAAGGCAGGCAGCAAGGCAGGCAGCAAGGCAGGCAGCAAGGCAGGCAGCAAGGCAGGCAGCAAGGCAGGCAGCAAGGCAGGCAGCAAGGCAGGCAGCAAGGCAGG
>WRCE01000049.1 GCA_009784005.1 Candidatus Methanimicrococcus labiotermitis | reverse complement strand
GGCAAAGCAAAGGTGGCAAAGCAAAGGTGGCAAAGCGAAGGTTTGGCAAGCAAAGGTTTGGCAAAGCAAAGGTTTGGCAAGCAAAGGTTTGGCAAAGCAAAGGTTTGGCAAAGCAAAGGTTTGGCAAAGCAAAGGTGGCAAAGCAAAGGTGGCAAAGCAAAGGTGGCAAAGCGAAGGTTTGGCAAGCAAAGGTTTGGCAAAGCAAAGGTTTGGCAAGCAAAGGTTTGGCAAAGCAAAGGTTTGGCAAAGCAAAGGTGGCAAAGTAATGGTTTGGCAAAGCAAAGTTTGGAAACCATATTGCAAACCAAAAAAAAAGCCCGCGAGGAAATCCCCGCGGGCTGAAAAAGCATCGTTTTTGAAATCGGAATTAACCGAAGAGGGCGCCAAGACCGGCCATGCCTTCTTCTTCGGAGTGGTCTTCTTCGGGCTCGGGCTCGGGTGCTGCTGCGGGTGCTGCGCCTGCTGCGGGTGCTGCTGCGACTGCTGCGGGTGCTGCGAATGCGGCCTTTGCGATTGCTTCTTCGATGTCGACGCCATCAAGGGCAGAGATGAGCGCTTTCACGCGCGCGTCATCGAATTCTGCGCCGGCTGCCGTGAGGACGGCTTTGATTGAGTCTTCTGTGATTTCTTTTCCGCTCTTGTAGATTAAAAGTGCTGCGTAGATGTATTGCATTTTATTTCACCTGTGATTTATTTTAATTTCGTATATTGTAAGTCAGTGGTAAGTCAGTGTAAATTGATCGTTTATAATTGATTGTTTATAATTGATTTTTTATGATCGTTTATAATTCAAAATTGCTCGTTCTTGCAACGGATGTTGCTTCAGCGTTGGCCTTGGCGATAATCTTGTCTATCACGTCAGGTTCGCAGACTTCAGCTTCAACGGCCACGTTAACAGCTTCAGTGTGTGCCTTCTGGAGAATGGCAGTGATGCTGTCCTTCGTCGGAATCGCGGCGTTCACGGACAAGTTAAAGGCTTCTTGCGCGGCCTTCACGATGTCATTGAAGATCTGTGTTTCATCGACATGCAAGACGTCCGGAAGATAAATGGTGCCGGATTCGTAGGCGGCTCTTAATATAAGGCCGACTTCAAGCGGGAAAATGCCAAGCTTGTTCAAAGCGACGGCAAGTTTCTGGGAAACTTTGTCACCGGCTTTGCAGACAACCTTTGTCTCTTTGACGGCGATTTTTCCGGCTTCAACAGCTGTCGGGATACCTGCGCCTTGGAACTCACTGAGCAAGGGGCCGGGCGGGTAGCCTGTCGGGCCTTTGAAAACGGTGATGTCCGTGGGAGCAATCGCGCCTGCCTTAATCGGCGACGGCGTTTTGGTCTTCTCAAGCATTTTGTATAATTTGAACGGGTTCTCGTTTGTGAAAATCAATGCTGACTGGCCTACAATGTACTGAACCATGTCGGGGATATTTCCGTCGCTTTCTTTGAGAGCTTTTTCATTCAAAGTGTTGCGGGTGACTTTCAAAACGGCCAAATCTTTTAAGTTGCGTCTCATCGTCTGGATCTGATCAGCGGCAATGCCTTCAAAACCGACAACACCGAAAATGCTGTAGTTGCTGATGAGTTCTTTGATGTTTTCAACTTCATCCACTTTCCACTCGGGAATCATTTCTGCGCCGCGAGTCGTCATTTTATAATCACCTTCTCGGACTTGCCCATTGTTGTGGTAATGTAGATGGATTTGATATTCTGCTTTCCTTTGACAAGGGCACGCTCAATGCGCGAAATCACGGTTTCGATGTTCTGGGCCAATTTCTCGGGCGGCATGTCGCGGCGGCCGACAGCGACATGGAATGTCATTCTGTCTTTGGATCTGACGCGAACAGCGCTTTGTTTTGACTGAATCATTTCACCGACGCTTTTTCCGGGAAGAAGCGGGACCGGCATTTTGCCGCGCGGACCGAGTACGGTACCGAGCGTCTTACCAATCGCTGCCATGAACTGTGTTTCCGCAATGAAGAAATCACATGCTTCGGCAACGGTTTTGGCTCTCGCCTTGTCGTCCTTCATTTCCTGAATGTCCGCATCGTCAAAAACGAATGCTGCTCCCGCTTGCTTTGCCTGAATCGCGACATCGCCTTTCGCAAAAACACCGACTTTCAGCTCTTTGCCGAGACCGTTCGGAAGAACGATTTCTTCGTCAACCCTGTTTTTGGGTTGATTGAGGTCGAGGTTTTTGAGGTTAATCGCAAGGTCCACGCTTTCGGAAAAGTTTCGCTTGGGAGACTCCTCTAGTAATTTTTTTACGAGTTCTTCGATAGTAACATCTGCCATTTTAAGGCCTCCCCGTAGTCCCGAAAATTAAACGCCCGATATTTAAAAAAGAGGCGAATGAATTTACGTCAGTCTTTTCGACTTTCTACGGATTTATGGATGTATAATAAAAAGCGATCAAAAAAATCGCTTTTTGGAAAAAGCGGCCAAAGCCACTTTTGGAGTAAAGGCGGACAAAACCACCTTTAGAGTAAAAACGGACAAAACCGCTTTTACAGTAAAAACGGCAAAAGCCGCTTTCATAAATTTGAATGATACACGGGCGGTTCATTTGAACCGTCGGCATTTGGAATTTCGGAACAAAAGAACGGTTGAATTACCATTCTTCGTTTGCGAGCACGTCGTCAAATTGACCGGCATCAACGGCTTTTTGGAAGTCTCTGACATCCATGCCTTCAACGGTGACACCGACACTGACGCCGGTTCCGGTTACTTCTTTAATGGCGGCTTTCAAGTCGTAGGAGAGAATGTCGTCTCTCTTCATGCGGGCCACTTTTGCTGCCTGCTGGACTGTGATGTTTCCGACCTTTTCGGCGTTGGGTTTGCCGGAGCCTTTTTGAATGCCCGCCTCTTTCATCAAAAGGGAGGCCGTCGGCGGCGTACCGACTTCGACAGTCACGCTTTTGTCATCGGCGACGGTCACTTTGACCGGAACCTGCATGCCGTTGAAATCTTTTGTTTTTTCGTTAATCAGCTCGATAACTTCTTTAATGTTGATGCCGAGAGGACCAAGCGCCGGACCAAGCGGCGGACCGGGCGTTGCTTTTCCTCCGGGAACCAATGCGTCTACTGAACTTGGCATTTAATCACCGTATAGATAAGTTTGTGAGTAATAAATTTTGTAATAAATTTTGTAAGTATAATAATAAAGAATTTTAGGATAATGTGAATTTTGTCCTGTGGAGGAGTTTAATAAATCGAATTCATTGATTTAAAGCTTTCTCATGAAATTCAGGACAAAACGTTTCAAATTTCCGGATTAAAATAAAAGAAATGAATCAAAAATAAAAAGATAAAAAAAGGACAATTCGGCCAAGCCGGATTGCCGCCCCTTTATACAGATTATGTTTTCTTCCGTTTTCGATTTTATTCTTCTTCCTTCTTCAAAACGCGGACGGTATCTCCTCGAATTGTGATTGGGATTGGAACGACCGCATCAAACAGCTCGACCGTAATTTCGTCGTGCTGACCGGTGCCGATACGTTTCACCTTGGCTTTCTCGCCTTTGAAAGGACCGGATGTGATTTCAATAATAGATCCTTCGGTGATGCCGGTGGAAATCGGTTTGGGTTTCAGGAAATGTTCAATTTCGCCGATGGAAGACGGGCTTTTGAGCATGGACTTCGCGTGCGGAACTGCCAAAATCAAACTGTCAACGATGGCGGAACGGGGCGTTTCAACAAAAACGTATCCTTTCAGCTCTTCGGGGGCCAAAACGGCTCTGACATCCAAGTGTTCCTTTTTTGCCACCAACGCCATTGATTTGGCAACGGATTTTTCTTGATTAACCGTCGTTTTCACGATAAAAATCGTGCCGTTATCTTCTGTTTCAAACATTTTAATAACCTGATTTATCTCCTGATAGGAATAAAGTATTGCGGGATAATATCCATGAAAACATAGAAGAGAAAGCCAACGACACCGATCGCGAGAATACCGATTGCCGCAACTTTTGCAATGGTCAGGAATTCTTTGCGGGTGGGTTTGCGGGCTAACTTTAAAATTCTCAAATAGGAACGAAGCGTCGGGCCGATGTTTGAGATTCCTTCTTTTACATTATCCGCCGTGCTGTTTTCTGCCAATTTTTCACATCCAACGTATATATTATAATTTTGAATTTGAATATTTTTCGACTCTGACAGATATCCGAGTTACAAACTCAAAAAAGATATCGTGTCTAATACTTTATACTTAATATACTTTGTCCTTTTCCCCTCGAAAAACAAGAGCCGTAAGGAATGTGATAAAACGAGAGCCGCAAGGAATGATAATCAAAACAAGCTGATAATAAACAAAATAATAACAAAAACCACATAAACCGACCTCCATTTTCGGAGTTGGGCGATGCAAAGCAGCGCTCAAGTCCGAAAATGGAGATTTCGGCAAATAATTAACGAGAAATAACAAAAACCGAACCAAATAATTAACGAGAAATAACAAAAACCGAACCAAAAAATTAACGAGAAATAACAATAACCGAACCAAAAAAATGAAAAAAAGAGAAATAAAAAAAAGGTTGAATTGCCGAGCGGAATCACTCGACAAAGTCAATACCGTATTTGGCGGAAATGAATGTCCCGCCGCCATGGCCGTAAATCTGTGAGGATTTAACGCCTGTC
The DNA here is from genome assembly GCA_009784005.1 of Candidatus Methanimicrococcus labiotermitis. GTDB lineage: Archaea > Halobacteriota > Methanosarcinia > Methanosarcinales > Methanosarcinaceae > Methanimicrococcus > Methanimicrococcus labiotermitis. Next base: position 4,022 of record WRCE01000049.1, on the reverse strand, counting down.
ACAATAATCATTGTGCGAATCTTGTTTTCAAGTTTGGGGTCAATACGTGCGCCCCAAATGAGGCGTGCGCCGGAGTCAATCCGGTTGTGAACTTCTTGAACAACCGCTTGCGCTTCTTCAATTGTCATGTCGGGGCCGCCGATAACGTTGACAAGAGCGGAGGTCGCGTCCGAAATGTCAACATCAAGGAGCGGGCTTCTGAGTGCTTTTTGAATGGATTCGACGGCTTTGTTTTCGCCGGATGCTTCTCCAAGGCCAATCATTGCGACGCCGCCGTTTTGCATGATGGTGCGGATATCGGCGAAGTCAACGTTCACAAGACCGTCTTCTGTGATGGATTCGGTGATGCCTTTCACGGCGCGCATGAGAACTTCGTCACAAACTTTGAAAGCGGCCTGAAGCGGAAGTTTCGGGACCATTTCTATGAGTTTGTCGTTCGGGATAACGATAACGGTGTCAGCGACATCTCGAAGTCTTTCAAGACCCGCTTCCGCGTTTGTTCTTCTGACAATTCCTTCAACGCCGAACGGCAAGGTGACGACCGCAATCGTAAGAGCGTTTGCCGCGCGGGCGGCTTCGGCAACAACGGGCGCGGAGCCTGTACCTGTACCGCCGCCGAGACCGGTTGTGATGAATACCATGTCGGCACCGTCAACAGCGCGGCGAATGTCGTCCACGTTTTCAATGGCGGCGTCTTCGCCGACTTGCGGGAGACTGCCTGCGCCGAGACCGCGTGTCTTCTTTTTGCCGATTAAAATCTTTTTGTTGGTACCGATTTTTAAAAGGTGCTGGGCGTCAGTGTTGATAGCGTACAGCTCGGCGCCTGAGATGCCTTCTTCAAGCATTCTTTGGATACTGTTGGAACCGCCGCCGCCGCAGCCGATAACTTTAATATTTGTCTTTAAACCTTCCAAAAAAGCGCGTAATTCTTCATCGACATCTTCGCCTTGAAGATTGACGTTGGGAGAATAACGGGGCGCTTCACCGCGGTCTTCGCGGGCGCTTCTGGCTAATGCTTCTTCTACGATGGATTTCATGTGTGGACCTCTGATTTTTCTGTCAAACGACAAGGTGAACCGGCTGTGTGAAAGCCGCCGGCAAACCGAAAACATAAGGATGTAATGAATATTGATGAATTGAAAATCAAATCATTAAATCATAAATGGAATCATTAAGTGCCTGAAATATTTAATTATTCCTATACCTAATGTTCTTATACCGCTCTTATATCGAAAATATATCAAAAATATATCAAAAATGAGGTCTGTGTCTTCGGCGGCAATTCTCATGACGCGGCGCCGCGGTATTCGCGCCATGACGGTTGTGCCGTGACGGTTGTGTTATAGTGGTTGCGCCGTGACGGTTGTGCCGTTGTGGTTGCGCCATGACGGTTGCGCCGTTGTGGTTGCGCCGTGACGGTTGTGCCGTCGTGGTTGCGCCATGACGGTTGTGCCGTGACGGTTGTGTTGTAGTGTTTGCGCCGTGACGGTTGTGCCGTTGTGGTTGCGCCGTGACGGTTGTGTCGTCGTGGTTGTGCCGTGACGGTTGTGTCGTCGTGGTTGTGCCGTGACGGTTGTGTCGTCGTGGTTGTGCCGTGACGGTTGTGTTATAGTGTTTGCGCCGTGATGGTTGTGTTATAGTGTTTGCGCCGTGACGGTTGTGTTGTAGTGTTTGCGCCGTGACGGTTGTGTTGTAGTGTTTGCGCCGTGACGGTTGTGTTGTAGTGTTTGCGCCGTGACGGTTGTGTTGTAGTGTTTGCGCCGTGACGGTTGTGTCGTCGTGGTTGTGCCGTGACGGTTGTGTTATAGTGGTTGCGCCGTGACGGTTGTGTTGTAGTGTTTGTGCCGTGACGGTTGTGTTGTAGTGGTTGTGCCGTGACGGTTGTGTCGCAGTGTTTGCACCGTGACGGTTGTGCTGCTACCTGTCGTATCCGGCTGCATTTCAAAAAATAGCTGTCATTAAAAAAGCTGTCATTAAAATAGCTGTCACTGAAGAGGGCGTTTGAAACGCCCCGCTTCTTTTAAACAGATCCATATCAGACCTTTTTGGTTCCCGTTTCGTTTTTACAGAATGAACAGAACGTCAATAGAACATATTCTCGGGAACGGGCAGTTGGTCCTTTTTCTTCGCGTTCATGATTTTGTCAATCGCGTGCAGGAAGTCAATTTTTTCAATCGAGAGCTTTTCTTCGCGAACGGCAAACATGCCGGCTTCCGTTACGATTGCTTTAATATCGGCGCCGCTTGAGCCGTCTGTCTGTTTTGCCAATTCGGCAAAGTCAACGTGGTCGGCCAGCGTCATTCTGGCGGCGTGGATCTTAAAGATGGATTCGCGTCCCGTCGCGTCAGGCAGCGGGACAAAAACCATGCGGTCAAAGCGCCCGGGTCTTAAGATGGCCGGGTCTAAGATGTCCAGGCGATTTGTGGCTGCGATTATTTTGACATTCGTACGCCTGCTGAATCCGTCCATTTCCGCCAGCAACTGCATGAGCGTTCTGTGAATTTCGCGGTCGGCGCTTGTGGTGTCGTCCGTTCGGCGGGCGGCGATAGAGTCCACCTCATCAATGAAAATGATAGAGGGCGCTTTCTTTTGAGCCATTTCAAACAGTTCGTGAACCATTTTGGCGCCGTCGCCGATGTATTTTTGAACCAGTTCGGAACCGACGACACGCAGGAAGGTGGCTTTCGTTCTGTGGGCGACCGCTTTGGCAATCATTGTTTTGCCGGTGCCGGGCGGGCCGAATAAGAGAGCGCCTTTCGGCGGCTCAATGCCGATACGTTCAAAAATTTCCGGTTTGATGAGCGGCAGTTCCACGACTTCGCGGATTTCGCGCAGCTGGTCGGCAAGGCCGCCGATGTCATCGTAGGTCACATCAGTGGCTTCAATCAGTTCAAGAGCGGACACTTCGGGTTCTTCAAACATGGGAAGAACTTCGGCAATCGAAAATGTCTGCTGGTTCAGGGCGACATTCGCGCCGGGCGCAAGTTCCGCTTCGGTCATTTCGGCGGGCGCGCTGACAACGAACTGCGGGCCGGCTGAACTGCGGATAATGACATGGTCATTGTCAATCTTCTTCACGACGGTTCCCATAAGAAGCGGCGTGGTTTTCATACGGTCAAGCTCAACGCGGAGGCGTTTCGTTTCTCTCTCAAAATGGATTTTATCGTACTCAATCGCCTTCTTTTGAGACTCCAGTTGGTGAATTATTCCTTGGGAAATAATCACTTCTTCTCGGGTAATCATCAGTTCCTTGCGGCTTTTGATCAGGTCGCCGCGCGTTTCGTTTAAGCTTTCTTTCGCGGTGGCAGCTTCACTTTTTACCTTTTCGTATGCCGCCAATATTTCCGCTTTCTCTGCGACAAGTTTGTTATAATCATCTTGAAGAGAATCGTAGACAGCGTCATTTTGCCCGACTTCTTCAAAAAGCCTTTTTCCTGCGGTGATTGTCTCCTTCAGCGCTTTAATCTCTTCAAGTCTTTGAGCCGATATTGTTTTTGTTCTCTTTAACAGGGTTTCCGCCTTCTTCAATTCCGAAGTAAGATGGTCAATTTCAAATGCAAGCGCATCCGCTGACGGCGCGCCGCAATTTTCTATGTCCCGGTAAATTGAGTGATCTTTCGGTTTAACCATTTTTTCCATTTTTTATCTCCTTCAAATGTCTGCCGCCCGAAACAAAAACACAAGCAGGCGGCGCCTCAATTTTCAGCGTAACTCTAACTTATACAATCTTTATAATTTCCTATATATAATTGTATGGTTCATATGATATATATAATAGTTCATTTTCGCTCTCTGAATATAATTACTTTTCTAAATCAGAACACGATTTTCAGAGTCTGATTATAATTTCTTGTGTGATATCAAGATAATATCGGAATTGTACTTGAAGAACACGGAAGTGTACTTGAAGAATACGGAATTGTACTTGAAGAATACGGAATTGTACTTGAAGAATACGGAATTGTACTTGAAGAATACGGAATTGTACTTGAAGAATACGGAATTGTACTTGAAGAATACGG
>WRCE01000048.1 GCA_009784005.1 Candidatus Methanimicrococcus labiotermitis | reverse complement strand
TCACGCGAAGCGTTTACACCTTTCCTTTGTTCTTGTAAAAGATGAAACCGGCAGCTATTGCAGGCGCCGTCAACAACACCATTACCCAAAACAGAGCCCCGCGCATACCGCCCGTGCTTGTGTTTTGAGAGTCTGCTGAATCACCGCCGGGTGTTCCCATAACGGGCGGGGCGGGTTTTTTATCAGTGACGGAATTGTTCTGATCGGGTTTGTTGTCATTTTTGTCGTCATTTATGTTGTTTACGATGACAGCTTGACCGAAACCGCTGCCGGAATCTTTGCCGTCGCCGTCGCCGCCGGTATCAACATATTCTGTCCACTGCGCGTACACGACATAATCCTCTGCTTCCGGCACAATTGTAGACGACGTTATCTCTTCGCCGTCTTCAGCCTCTGTAAACCAGCCGGTGAGAACATACCCGTCTCGCTTCAACGCGGGCAATTTACCGAATGGTTTATCGAAAAGTATGGGTTTGCTATCCGAAATCAGGCCTTTGACATCATCGTCATCGGCGTTGACTTCAAAGAACAAGGTATTGAATGTCAGGGGCGTGCCGACACCGTAGCTGACATCGAAGTTGTTATAACCCTGTGTAAAGGGGTCTGACCATGTCACATCGCCGAGAATATACATCGCGTATGCGTCGTCATCCGCCGGGTCACGGTCGTATGCGCCGGCAGCAAAGTTGTTTGAAAACACAACGCCGACTGCATCTGCGGGAATCTTAAAAACACTGAAATTTCTATTGGTGTCGGGCACCCAAACACCGCCGCCGCTTTCTCTCGCGTAGTTTTCCTCAATTGTGCCGCCGTACATCTCAAACGACACCCATTCATGTGAGCCGCTTGTATGGGGAGCGTAATGTACCGCCACGCCGCCGCCATATTTGGCATTGTTGCCGACAATTGTACCGCCGTACATCTCAAAAGACGAATGCGAACTGCTCGTATATGGTGAATTAACCGATACGCCGCCACCACTTTCATTGCCATAGAGATTATAGACATTATTGCCGGCAATTGTGCCGCCGTACATCTTAAAAGTACCTTCGCGAACAAACACGCCGCCGCCTGTTCCTCCCGCTGTGTTATTCTCAATTGTGCCACCATACATCTCAAACAACGCAAATTTACCGGATATGCGCACGCCACCGGAGTATTCGTGGTCAGCAATTGTACCGCCGTACATCTCAAATAAACCACTGTCAAGAATATTCACGCCGCGACCATGGAGATTGTTGCCGACAATTTCACCATCGTACATCCTAAAAACCCCCCAGAGTTCTACGTTGGAGCCACGGCTGTTGGTAATTGTACCGCCGTACATCTCAAAAGTTGCTTTGCTGCTAAGAGTAACGCCGCCGCCCTCCATAATCGCGCTGCTATTTGAAATCGTTCCTCCGTACATCTTAAAAAGCCCGTCGTAAACAACAACGCCTCCGCCCGATGCGGTTCCATCCGGATTAGTTGCCGCATTTTCGGTGATCTCACCGCTGTTCATAATAAGCACACCGCTGTCACCATTATGATTACCGACCTCAACTCCGTTGCCGTAATCACCGGCTTTATGAGTCACGATAATACCGTCAAGATCCGTTGTTCCAAGCGTCAGTTTTCCATAAACGTGAATAGTTTCTATATCATCCGCACCGAAAAGCGAGAAAGGACCGCCTTTGCCGCTTATCAATACAATGTTTTTACCGCCGGGAATCGTAAGCGCGTCGGTCATTTCAATGTCGCTTATTAGTGCGATTGTGTAAGACACCGGGTCCGCGGGAGCGTTATTCACCGCGCTGACGAGTTCAGCCTCGTTACTCACCGAAATATTGGGGGCGGCAGCGTCAGCCGTCATCGCGAATCCGGATAAAAGAGTTAATGCGATTGCCATCGCGATGACAAAAGGTATTGTTTTTCTCAGGGTTCTGTTTTTGTTCATTTTTTATCTCCCTTTCATTGTCGTTTTTTCTGTTTTTTCGTTTTTATTTTTAATATAATCGCCGTCGTATGACAGTCTTTGGCAGTTGCCTTTGACAATTGTCTTTGGCAGTTACCTTTGCAGTTGCCTTTACAGTTGCCTTTACAGTTGTCCTTGACATGTTTTTCATATTTATATCTCAAAACGCGAATGACTTCAATTTGAAGCGGTCGCTTTTTGAGAAGCGGGCGGGTCATTTTGACAGACGGCGTTTGCAGGTTTGCTGTTATCCGCCGGTATCCGAAAATCATACACGCGCCTTTCTTTTAACATGCCATGTATGCATTGTTTAAAAAACAGCTTGCTAAATTCGATTTCATGTTAAACCGAAATCGAGAAACGGATTATTATGATATGGTTGTTGCCGTTATTGAAAAATTATAACACATGCCGTTTTTTTCAACAAAATTATCAACAAATTAATCCGTATGAATCAAGTTATTAACGAGATAGAACGTGATTTTATTTGTGATTTGTAATAATACCGACCCGACAAAAAACGGATCATTTCGATAAATGATTTTTTCCGTTATTGAAGAATCGCCGTATATTACCGTTTTTTCAAAATTTTGCAGACACCGCGGTTGTCATTATTCAGTTGTCGTTTTACAATTGTCGTTTTTTAGTTGTCGTTTTTCAATTGTCATTATTAAATATTTATTTCAATTGATTTCAATTGTATATTCAACTGTCTATTAACTGCGGTTTGAAGTGATCGAGTCTGTCAAAAACAGACCGCTTCGATGAATGGTTCATCACGGTTATTGAAATCGTTATGAGTCATTCATAATATTTAAAAAATGTATTAAAGGTTTATATATTTTTCCATATTTGCGATTTCGTGGCACCCGATACTCAAAATGAAACATAAAACATGTTGTTTTTATGCTGATTTTCATGTATTTTCATGTACTTTCATGTTATTTTCATACTGTTTTTCATGCATTTTCATGTTAATTTCATGATATTTTCATGCATTTTCATGTTAATATCATGATATTTTCATGTATTTTCATGTTAATTTCATGCTGTTTTTCATACATCTTCATGTTAATTTCATGTTAATTTCATGTATGTTCGTATTACTTTCGAGCCTATATCGTGTTACCATGTTTATTCGTGTCGTTTTTCATTTTTATTTTCATATTTTTTTCATTTTTATTTTCATTTTTATTTTCATTTTTATTTTCATCATTTTAAGTTAATTATCCTTTGCTGCCGATAAATTATTGAAAACAGTTAAATCCGAGAAGGAATTTTATGAGTATACCATGCCGAATATGCGCGTCAAAGGAAAAAAGGTCTACGTTAAACCGATTTATTGGGCGGTTTTCGTATCGACGAAGATTATTATCATCATTCTCGCCATCATTTTTGTTCTGAAAGAGTTTACGGACGTTTTGAACGGCTTTTGGATTTTTTAAAATTATGAGATGAGCCGAAAGCGAAGACGAAAGAATTCGTTTTTTAAGAATATTAAAAAATCTTGACGAATAATGAAAAATATTGATGATTATTAAAAATGTCGACGAATATTGAAAAATATTTTTGAATATTGAAGAATTAAAGATAATTAAAGAATATATTTGAACAATTCTTTCGTCATCACGCTTTCACAAAAGATGCAGCGGATCTCGAGTACTTTCATTTTTTCGTTTTCCGACACGGTGAAGCGGGTTTCGATCGGTTCGTTGCTGTTGGTGATGCAGTTGGGATTAACGCATCTCACAACCCCGCAAATCGATTCGGGCTGACTGACTTTTCTTTTGGCGACCACGTCAAAGTCGCGGATGATATTGACCGTGGCTTTCGGCGACAGCAGGGAAATCGTTTCAACTTCTTTTTCTGTCAGTTCGCGGCCTTCGATTTTGATAACATCCTTGTCGCCGCGTTCGCCGCCGGCATTCATCACAATGCTGACGGTGTTTGTAAAATTGTCATTGACGCCGAGAATCTGAAGAACGTTCAAAGCTTGGCCGGGTTTGATGTGGTCAATGACCGTGCCGTTTTCAATGGCTTTGATACGAAGGTCGTTTTTGTCGCCGAGCTTTTTGGAGCGGCCGTAATTGTCCTGACCGCATGTTTTATCCTCCGTCATGTTTTACCCACCGTCATTTTACCCGCCGTCATTTTACCCACCGTCATTTTACCCACCGTCATATTTTATCCTCCATTCCCAAGACTTTACAAAGAATCGCCATTCTGACAGGAACGCCGTAAAAGGCCTGCTTAAAGTAAGCCGCGTGCGGCGTCGCGTCGAGTTCCGGCGCGATTTCGTTGACGCGCGGCAACGGGTGCATGATTTTCAAATTGGGTTTCGCGTTTTGAATCAAGTCGCAGGTGACGCGTAGGCTGTCAGATATGCTGTTGAATTCGGCGGGGTCGGGGAAACGCTCTCTCTGTATCCGCGTCATGTAAAGGACATCGATATCCTCAATGACGTCTTCGATGTTGTTCGTGATATTGACATCGATATCCCTCATCCTCAAATCCTCCACAATCCGATCGGGAAGACGTAATTCGGGCGGCGAGACGAGATTGATTTTCGCGTTGTAGCGGGAAAGCGCGTAGCAAAGAGAGTGTATGGTGCGCCCGTATTTGAGGTCGCCCACGAGCGCGATGCTGAGATTGTCCAAGCGGCTTTCGCGGCGGATGGTGTATAAGTCCAAAAGCGTTTGCGTCGGATGGTGGCCGGCGCCATCGCCGCCGTTGATGACGGGAATTGATGAACATTCGGAAGCCATCAGCGCGGCCCCTTCGCGGGGATGGCGCAGGATAACGGCGTCGGCGTATTGAGAAATCACGCGAATCGTGTCAGAAAGAGTTTCGCCTTTTGCGATTGAGCTGGCTTCCACCGAGCCCATGTTTAAAGTTTTGCCGCCGAGACGGAGCATCGCCGCTTCAAACGACATGCGCGTTCGGGTGCTGGGTTCAAAAAAGAGGAGCGCTAAAATTTTACCGTCCATGATTTCGGATTTTATTTTTTTACCGGCAATCGGCTCCAATTTCTCGGCCAAATCCAAAATTTCATCCAGCATTTCCCGTGTGTATTCTTTTGTTGAAATTATATGGTGCATCGGACGCATAATGCCTCCCGTTATGTTTGCAAATGTTAAGCAAAACGATGAACTTAGATATAACCTTATGTCAAAAACAAGAGAAAAAAATGAGGATGAAATGAGTATGAAATGAGTATGAAATGAGTTTTTCAAAAAAAAAACGAAAATGAAGCTAAAAAAATAAAGCTTGCAAAATATGTTTTTAAATATTGTTTTCAAAAAAAAACAAAAAATGATTTAAAAATTTGAGGCCGGCGCGAAGCGGCGGCCGAAATTAAATCAAACAATCTTTTGGCCCGCGTCTTTACCGGATTTGCAGTTAAAGATTTCCGTGATTTTGATTCGAATGATTTCTTTCATCGGCAAGCCGGGTTTCATGGCGCTGACGCGTCCGGTCATGTCGTCGTAAACATTTCCTTTGCACATGATTTCCGTGACTTCGCCTTTGATTTGGATACAACCGGCCGTGTCGGGACTCCAAATGTAAAGGGCCACTTTGGGATTCTCTTTGATGTTTGAAATTGTTTTAAGGAAGAAATTATTCATGACGTGAATATAGTCATCTTCGGCGCAGCTGTCATCAATTTCGGCGATGCCGATGGGAATGACGTTTGGCGTTTTATCGTTGGAAGCGGTCGCGAGAGGCAAAACCCTCACTTTTTGAATGTCTGCCTTCATATCAGCGGTTAATTTAACCATATTTATCTCTCCTTCTCTTTTTTTTTAATGCCGTTTTTAAATGCTTGAAATATTCGTTCGCATCTATTTAAGCGCTCCTGTTTAAGCGCGCCCGTGTAAGCGCACCCGTGAAGCGCACCCGTGTAAGCGCGCCCGTGTAAGCGCTCCTGTTTAAGCGCGCCCGTGTAAGCGCGCCTGTTTAAGCGCGCTTGTTTGCTCATCTGTTTAAGAATTCACGCCTCTTCCGTATGAGCGGGGAAAAAACGCCGCCTGCAACTTTGACCGTTGTGAAACAAGAATGCTGCCCTTTGTTTTTGATAATTTGGCGGGCGCCGGTCAAATGATGAATATTTATAGAAAGGCAAGTTTTGAGGTGTTATGAGACTTGACAGTTATTTAGTGGATACAGGTATTTTCAAATCCCGCGGGCGGGCGAAGAGGGCAATCGAAGAGGGCAAAGTCAAAATGAACGGCGCCCCTTGTACAAAACCTTCCAAAAACATCACTACAGAGGATGTCATTGACGTTGAAGAAGGGTCGGATATGCCGCGCGGCTATTTCAAACTCAGGGCAATTCAGGAACGAATTCCCATTTTAAAAGAAGGAGACTATGTTTTGGATTTGGGGTCCAGCGCGGGCGGTTTTTTGATGTTCGCATCAGAAACGGTCGGGCAAAGCGGCCACGCGCACGGCATAGAGTTTTCCAAAGACTTCAGAACCGAACTCGGAAAGCTTGCTTTTGAAAACGAAAACATCACAATCATTTTCGGCGACGTGTTCACAATCTCCTTGGAAAACGCTGCCGCGCCCAAAAATACAAAAGACGGCAAATTTGACGTCCTGCTCAACGACATGACGCTTGAGCCCGCCGGCTCGATTGCCGCGTTGGAGCGTATGAATCCGCTTCTCAGAGACGGCGGAAAACTGCTTCAGGTCATCAAAATCCCGAAAAACCGTTCAAAAGCGACCATCCTGAGAAAAATCGAGGCGCTGGGCTTTACCATCGAAGAAGTTATCGAGCCGGAACAGCAGGAGACATACATCATCGCCGTCAAAGAACAGCGGGATAAAGACGGAGAAGGAAAGGAAGAGGAAGGAAAAGAAGGAGAAGGAGAAGAAGCGGTATCTGAAAATTATTTTGACGAAGACGGCATCGAATATGACCCGTCGGAAGAACTCGGAACAGACGGCATCGACATTACGGATATGGTGTTTGACGGCGAAGACGACGACGAAGGCGAAGAGGAAGACGAAAGCTGAGACGAAAGCGAAAACTAAGACGAAAGCGAAGGCTAAGACGAAAGCGAAAGCTAAGACGAAGATAAAGACGAAGAAAAAAATAAGAAAAGAAGAAAAATGAATGGTAAACAATCGTTACATTCTTTACAATTCATTTTTACTTGTCAATTCGTTTTTAACAATATTTTTTAGCTGTTTGATAATGACGAATGACTCTTTATAGTTCTGATGCGCCGCCGATTCATAATATTCATAAATTTTGTTCATCGTTACACAGAACGAATAAACCTTTAGCGGGCGACCCTTTTTGTTAACTTTAATCATTCTGCTTTCAATCCATTGATTCTCAGTCATGAAACAAATCGCCAGACTTATTTCAGGTTGTCTGAGGCCGGTTCCGATCTCAATTTCACGGGACGACGCTTCTCTGACATTTGATAAATAAACGATTGCAAGCGCGACATTTCTTTGTACACCTAAATTTCTTAAATCCGAGACAAAAACCAAATCATTTTCATCCAGGATTTTAACCTCGAAGTCAATCAAATAACCACCTTTTTGAATAAATTTCAAAAGTATTCGACTCAAAAAACATTTGGAGTATGTTGTTTTAATTGCGTTTCTATTTCGTTGTGCCGTTCACTTCCTTCATTTATAATTTAAAATTATAACTATTACAATTATATATTGTGTGTTTTGTGAAATTTATAAAAACGGTATTGATTCATACCGAATTTTATCAATCTCGTGAATAGTTTTGTTGCTATTTAAATAAACGGAAACTGTTCAAAAAAAATACGACTCAATCATATAAAAGATTTTTTTAAATAGAAAAAATTATTAATCGTTATTAAATAAATTCGTTTTTTATAAGATAGCGGAAACCGTCGAAACTTCGAAAACCGTCGAAACTGTAAATTCAAAAAAAAACGATAAAAAAGGAAAGAGTCCGGCCTGTCATAAAAATAAATATATGAAGCAGATATTTACCTAATTATCTAAGACCCAATTATCAAAGACCCAATTATCTAACACCCAATTATCAAAGACTCAATTATCTGATACCAAATTATTCGATTACTAAATTTTCAGAATTAAAAAACTTTTTTTATCATCTTTTTACTATTGTCAATATTTCTCAATATCATTCTCAAGGAAGGTTCAAAAATGCTTGCGGAAATCGGAACGGCAATCGTCATCGGCTTATGGGTGATGCTTCCTGCCTACCTCCCCAATTCGTTCGCGGCTCTCTTCGGCGGCGGAACGCCCATTGACTTCGGAAAAACAATGAAAGACGGCCGGCGGATTTTAGGCGACGGAAAAACGTGGCGCGGCTTTTTTTACGGCACCGCGCTCGGCTTGCTCACCGGCCTGATTGCAATTTTCCTTTTGAGCAAAGGATTTCATTTCTTCGGCATAACCCTTCCCGGTTACAGCGCAACGGGCGTTGCCGGCACCTTTGACAAGTCCGCCGTCATTGCCATTTTGTCACTGGCAACCGGCGCCCTTTTCGGCGACATGGCATTCAGCTTCCTCAAACGCCGCCTCGGCCTTCAAAGAGGACAAGCCTTGCCGCTTGCCGACCAATACGACTTCTTAATCGGCGCCTTCGTTTTGACCGCCATCACATCATTCGGATGGCTGGCGGCGACACTGGACGTACTCACCGTTATTGTCATCATCATCATGACGCCGATTCTTCATTTGGGAACAAACATCGCCGGATACCTGGCCGGGATTAAAAATGAGCCGTGGTAAGCTGCCCGAATCAAAGCCGAAGAAATCATCAAGAAATCAATGAAGAAATCCATCGACAAAATCAATCAAGGGAATGAATAATATATTTGAAACGAATCAACGGGAAGCATGATGATTATGGACAATTCTGAAGTTATCCGGGCGCTGAAAGACTGTGAAGCCGTTTTATTCGGCGATTTTACGTTGTCTTCAGGTCAGAAAAGCAATTTTTACATTGATATCAAAAAAGCGAGCACCGACCCGAAAACGCTGAGAATCGTCGCCGATTACATCGCCCGTCTGATTCCCGCCGTCACAAACGCGGACCCGGGAAAAACAATTATCGGCGGCGTCGAACTTGGTGGTGTCCCAATCGCGACCGCGGTATCGCTTTCAACCGATTTCCCGCTGCTCATCATCCGCAAAGAGCAAAAAGAATACGGCACAAAGAGCCGTTATGTCGGGCAGCTTGACCTCAACAAAGAAATCATTTTAATGGAAGACGTCACCACCAGCGGCGGTTCTGTGAAAAAAGCAATCCTCGCCCTCAAAGAAGACGGCGCGAAAATCAACAAAGTCATTACCATTGTTGACCGCGAATCCGGCGCGGCCGAATCGCTCAAAGAAGTCGGCGTGGAACTGATTCCG
>WRCE01000047.1 GCA_009784005.1 Candidatus Methanimicrococcus labiotermitis | reverse complement strand
AGGCAGGCAATGCAGGCAGGCAATGCAGGCAGGCAATGCAGGCAGGCAATGCAGGCAGGCAATGCAGGCAGGCAATGCAGGCAGGCAAAGGCAACAAATACAGACACTGCACCGTAAACGCACGAGTACCTTTTCCGCCCCAAAAAATAGAAACGATGTGAGGCGGAAATTTTAAACTTTTAATTTAAACTATTAATTTTTAAACATCATCCAAATTCAAGTTGTCATCCTTGCTTTTGATAACTTCAAACCGTCTTTGCTTCATCGGCTCCATTTTAAATTCATCATCATCCCTTTTGCCGATTTCGATATTTTCAACATCCGTGTTTTCGACAACGGGCAGATTATGTGTCTCGCTGAGTTCATCTTCATAAGTCATTTGCGCGTCTTTCAGCAAAATGACATAGTCGGCGGAATTTTTCAAAGCGATTGAAAAGCCCGGCTGTATGCCGAAAATAATGGTTTCCTTTCCTTTTTCATTGGCTTTGTTGAGAAGCGGTTTAAAGTCGGCGTCACGCGTCACAATGGCGATCGTGTCGATATTTTCGTTGTACACCAATTCCATACCTTCAACGGCCAAGCGGACATCAACGTCACTGGAGCAGATTATTGGTTCCAAACCGTGATTTTCAATCGCTTCAACCAGTTTATTGGAAGCGTATTGATTGATGAACACTTTCCCGATCTTGACGTTGCCGTATTCTTTTAAGACATTTTTGATTTCATAAAGATCAACGTTAAACTCCTTACGAATCACATTGGGACCGTCCACCAAGAGACCAATCCTCTTGCGTTCGTTTTCCTTTTTGGAAGAAAGATATTTTGTGATGGACCCGAATCCGGATTTTGTGTTTGCCATATATTTCAAGACCCGTATAATGATAACCGCCGGCTCGCTCAAAAACGTTTGAAAACGGCCCGCTCAATAATAATAAACGATAATAAATACGACTGCAATAACGATTAATTTCAATACCGGTTAATTTCAATACCGGTTAATTTCAATACCGGTTAATTCAGTGCCGGTTAATTTCAATACCGGTTAATTCAGTACCGCGAATTTGACAGATAATTAGAGAGATAATTGAGAGATAATTTGAGAGATATTTACACTCATATCTATTAAAATCTATTAAACGCTTAGTTGTAATAATTGTTATTTTTCTTATTTTATTCTTCCGTTCTAATTTACATCGGCATCTTAATTTATAACAAATTTTTGGCTCTGCTTTGCAATCAAATCATATATTTATCTAACTATAATATATTCAATAAAATTTTAAACAATAGCAATGTATAAATATAGAATAATTGTAGAGATTTTGGAAAATAATATTGGGTCACGATTCGGATAATCACCGGTTTCGGCGCTCATATCATTATCAGATGACGTGGAAACAGTTATCCGGTCATGAACTGACAGAGGATTATATATCTAAATCTCCTTTAAAATATTAAGGAAAAAATAGAAAAACGTTTTAAAAGTTAAAACTGACCTTAAAATGATCTGAAAATAATTCTAAAATGGTCTGAAAATAATTCTAAAATGATCTGAAAATAATCTCTAAAATGATTTGAAAATAATTCCCAATGTTTGAAAATATTCTCTTAATGTTTGAAAATAATCTCTAAAACGATTTGAAAATATTCTCTTATGCTGAAAATGGAATCCTTAATCCGGTGAGGCAAAAACGAAAGGAAAGAAAAATGCAAAAAAGGATGCCATAAAATTAGCGTTATACCTTAAATATCCCAAACAAAAAGCGGAGATGACGTCTCAG
Organism: Candidatus Methanimicrococcus labiotermitis; assembly: GCA_009784005.1. Taxonomy (GTDB): domain Archaea; phylum Halobacteriota; class Methanosarcinia; order Methanosarcinales; family Methanosarcinaceae; genus Methanimicrococcus; species Methanimicrococcus labiotermitis. The sequence continues at coordinate 10,499 of WRCE01000047.1, read as the reverse complement.
CCATAGCGTAAAAACGAAAAACAACCAATTCTATTATATAATTAGATCCGGAAGATGAGGAAATGAACACGAAGAAAGATTTTGCCGATGCGTTAAAGCGCTTGGAGGGTGAGATCGGCTACTCTTTCAGCAACGATTTGCTGCTGCAAAAGGCGCGGACACAGTCAGGCAATAAAAGGTCCGCCTTCTTCGGTGACGCTGTTTTGGATTTTGTCGTATCGGAACATCTGTTCCGCAATTTTGCGGATTTGGAACAGGGCCAGCTGACGACTTTGAAATCTCATCTTGTTTGTGATGAAAAGCTGGAACAAATTGTCAAGAAAAACGGCTGGGACGACTACTTGGTTGTTGAGGAAGGCATTTCCCGAATCTCTAAAAAAATGAATTCGACCTTTTTGGAAGCGGTTGTCGGCGCCATCTATTTAGACGGCGGTTTGGCCCCTGCCGAGGCTTTTATTTATAAATTCATCGTGAACAGACGAGGCGCGGAAAAGGAAATCAAAAACGTGGTTTCCCCCAAAGTCCGGCTTTATGAGTTTTGTCAGCAGCAATACGGCGGCTTCCGTCCGGAACCTTATTTGGTTTCCGAAGACGGTCCGCCCCATGACAGAACTTTTGAAATGGGTTACATCCTTAAAAAAGAAATCACAGACCTCAGAACAGACATTTCCGCCACCGGCACCGGTAAAACAAAATCCGACGCCGAAACGAAAGCCGCCGAAAAAGTCAACCGCAAGCTGATTCGGATGGGTTTGATGGAAAAGGAATTTTGAGCTTGGGCGAGAAGAAAGGCGAAAAGTAACCGCCTGTTTCCTGTAACTGTCGTTTTTCTTGATTCAAACGGTTGAAACAGGGCTTCTTTTTGTTTTTTGTTTTTTGTTTTGTCTTGCTTTACTTTGCTTTACCTTGCCTTGCTTTGCCTTGCTTTGCCTTGCTTTGCCTTGCTTTGCCTTGCTTTGCCTTGCTTTGCCTTGCTTTGCCTTGCTTTGCCTTACTTTGCCTTGCTTTGCCTTACTTTGCCTTACTTTGCCTTGCTTTGCTTTTGCTACCTGTATTTGCTGCCACCTGCCATCAGGAACTTGCTTCATGCATCTGCTTTTTTTTGTAACAGCCGTTCGCTTCGCGAACGGGGCACTGCTACCGCCACTGCTGCTACTGCCACCACCACTGCTGCCACCACCACTGCTGCCACCACCACTGCTGTCACCACCACTGCTGCTTCCGTTACTGCTACTTCGCCACTGTCGCGTTGCCTGTTGCTGCTTCGTCTGCTACCATGCCTTTCTTTGCTTTGCCTTTCTTTGCTTTGCCTTTCTTTGCTTTGCCTTTCTTTGCTTTACCTTTCTTTGCTTTGCCTTTCTTTGCTTTTGCCTTTCTTTGCTTTTGCCTTTCTTTGCTTTTGCTTTTCTGTTTATATTTCTGTCAAACGGCCCTGACGCAAAATGTAAATCGAATCAAAGCGCTAAACTGATTTATGGATTATATCCTCGCCAAAAAGATGATCCTGCCGGTCAAATCAAGTGACATTTTCGGCAGCACACATATGATGAACATGTATCGCGGCTGCGACCATGGTTGCATTTATTGTGATTCCAGGAGCGAATGTTATCAGGGCGGGCGGCCTGAGGGTGATTTCAGTCTCGTTCATGCAAAAAAAGATGCGCTGAAACTGATTGAAAGCGAACTTCAATTCCGGCGCAAGGCCAATGCCGCGGAAATGGTTATCGGTACAGGGTCCATGAGCGACCCGTACAACAGTTTTGAAAAGGACTTGGAATTAACGCGCGGCGCGCTTCTTCTTTTTGACAAATACAAATGCGGTGTCGGCGTCATCACAAAGTCGGCTCTCGTTTCAAGGGACGTCGGCCTCTACGCTCAGATTCAAACGCATTCTCCTGTCAACGTCGGGATAACGATAACAACCACTGATTCCGTTTTGTGTCAAAAAATAGAGCCGGGCGTTTCGGGGGCGGCTGAGCGGTTCAAAGCCATTCGGGCGCTTGCGGGCGCCGGCATCTTTACCGGCGTTCATATGAATCCTGTTTTGCCTTATCTCACGGATACTGAAGAAAACGTTTGTTCGATAGTGGAAAACGCGGCGGCGAATCATGCGAAGTATGTCTTTTGTTACGGATTCGGGATGACGCTTCGGCAAGGAAACCGTGAGTATTATTATGAGAACTCAGACAACCTGTTTCCGGGTCTGAAAGAAAAATACGTAAAGGCTTTTGGGCAAAAATACGTCTGCACCTCCGAAAACGCGAAAGAGTTAAGTTTGGTTTTCAAAGACGAATGCGAAAAATACGGGCTTCTTCACCGCGCCAAAGACATCAATGCGGCTTGGAAAAAGGAGAAGCCGAAACAAAAAAATCTTCTCGAGTTTGAATCATTTGAGTCATTCGAGTCCTGATTTTTACAAAGGTTACAGGCAATCATTTTTACAAAGATTACAGGCAATCATTTTTAGACAATCTTAGACAGTCATTTTTCTTTAGATTTAAATAACTGAAATCGATTTATTCATTGAGGCTTCCTGATGGAAATTACCGATAAGAAATATTTCATGAAATACAATGACGCCGCCGGCCGGAAACTCAGACCGCTGACGGCGGATTTTCTGACGCGGTTCGGCGCCGGTTCGTCAAAGGAGGACGAAGACGTTTTCAGACAGCTTTCGTTTTGGCTGGAAGAGGCGGAAAAGAAAAAGGACGTTCCCGAAGAAGATGACATTATTCGGGGCATTTTAGCCTACCAAACCGCTTACCAAAAAGAGCTGACGGAATTGAATTTTCATGAAGCCGTATTTTATTTATCTGAAATTTTGAAAGGGCCGAACAAAAAAACGCCGTCTATTTCTTATCGCCGGGTCGGCGTCGCTATTTTTAATGAGCGCGGCCGGCGCATCTACAGGCCGCCCGGTTTTGAATACGTAACAGCAATGATGAGTTCACTGTTTCAGCAAATCCGGCAACTTCTGAAACAGGAAATGTCGCTTTCAGAAGTTTTTTATCACGCGTCATTGATTCACCTGAAAATGTTTCTGATACATCCCTTCGTGAAAAACAACATGAAAGCCGCCATACTTCTTGAAAAATGGTTTCTGGCGGAAAAACTCGGGAAAGATTACATCAAAGTGCCATCCGAGAAGTATTATTGTTTAAACAAAGGTCGGTATGACATGAACACCTTAATCGGCACGGCATACAACAACGTTGATTACAGCCGCTGCCTCCCCTTTTTGATGATGCTTCCCGAAAGCTTGACAATAGAGGACATCGGAATAGATGAAGTCGTATAAACCGGCATCAGACCAAAATTAACCGGAATTAATATCAGACCAAAAATAACCGGAATTAATATTAGACCGATTTAAACGAAATATAATATTAAGACCAATTCAACAAAATTAATATTAAACAATTCAAACGAATTCAAACAAATTCAAACGAATTCAAACGAATTCAAACGAATTCAAAAAAATTCAAACAAATTCAAACGAAATTAAACTAAAATTGCGGCCGGCGGCAAAGACCGCGAGTAGCCCTCCCTCCTTTTGAACGGATAAATTAATAATACAAACCTTCTTTTTTACCCCCATGGATATTCTGGTCGACGTCGGCGGAAATCCGGGCACAGACTGCCGCGGGTTTTGTCAATATTGCTATTTTAAAAAGGTTGGGGCGGCTGAGCCGCTCGGCTGCAAATATTGCCCGCCGTTTATCAAAGGGTGCGATTATTGTACGCGAAGCGTTCGGGAATCGCATCACGGGTTTAAGCCGATGCGTCAGGTTTTGGACGAGACCGCAGGTAAGCTTTACAACGTGAAGGCATCGGACATCAGCGGTTTTATTATCACAGGCGGGGGCGACGTCAGCTGTTACCCCGAACTTCTTCCGCTTTTATCCTTTTTAGCCGATTTCGGTCTGCCCGTTAAGATTGGTTACACAAGCGGCAAAGGGTTTGACGGGTCGGAAGCGCCGTTTTTAAAAGACGCTCGTATCAGGGAAGTCAATTTTACGCTTTTTGCCTCAGACCCCGCGCTTCGCAAAGAATACATGCGCGACCCGTCCCCTGAAATGTCTTTGAAAGTTTTTGAAGAGTTATGCGCGTTTTGCGACGTATACGCGGCGATTGTTCTTGTCCCCGGCGTCAACGACGGCGTCGTCTTGGAAGACACGCTTCTTTGGCTGAAGAACGCCGGCGCCAAGGGCGCCCTTTTGATGCGCTTCGCCAACGGGGAAGAAAACGGGCTGATTCTGAAAAACGCACCCATCATTTCCGGCATCGTTTCACATACAATTGAGCAATTCACCGAAATCGTCAAAAACGCGGCGAAGAAACACCCGGGTCTCAGGATTTCAGGAACGCCGTTAGAAGACCCGCTTTTGGATTCGCCTTTCGCAATACGCAATGTTCCGACAGCCATGGAAAAACTGCCGCCGATTTTGGCAGAGGCGACAATCATCACAGGCAAGGCTGCCGCCCCCCGCCTGTCAGAGATATTTGAAAAACTCGGCGGCGCCGTGAACGTCGTGCCGGCCGAAAAAGACATCGCCTGTCTGATAACGGCGGATGATTTGAAGCGGATAGATATCGGCTGTCTCAAAGACACGGTTTTCATCCCCGGCCGCTGTTTCGTTCATGAAAAAGATATCCAAAGCATCCTCATCCCCGAAAAATCCAAAAGGATTGTCCGCCGCGGCCCCGATGTCTTATCCGTTGACGGCGAAATGTCGGCGAACATGACAAAAGAAGAATTACTGGGAATTGAGATCAAGGCGCTGACCAAATTGATTGAACAGATCAATACGCTCGGTCTGCCTCCAAAGGCGCGGTAATCCTGCTCAGCCTGCTTCTGACAGCACAGCAATTCTGTTTTCTGTCTGCTGCCAAAAATTCAGTGATCTTGCTCAGCCTGCTTCTGACAACACAGCAATTCTGTTTTCTGTCTGCTGCCAAAAATTCAGTGATCCTGCTCAGCCTGCTTCTGCCAACACAGCAATTCTGTTTTCGTTTTGTCTCCAAAAGTAAGGCAATCAATATCTGTTTTTTTAAAAACACGCAACAGGTCTCTCTTTGTGTGCTCGTTTGGATTAAATCGGCGTGCACGTACATGAACAATCATTATAAACCTTTTGATAGATTATTATTCTTTTTTTGGACAAAAAGGACAATTTCGGACTTTATTTTCATCAAAGGGTAAAATAACACAATCCAACTTGAAATTATTACCCTGTGCTAACAAGAACGCTTTGAAATAATCTTTTGAAAAATCAATTATAATTTCCAATATTCTGAACTCAAAACCTTTAAGTATACAATTTGCAAATTGTAGTTGATTGGTATGATAAACCTGAGCGATCTGTAATTATTAATTATTTACATTTATTTTGCTCAAAATTGTGTTCGTATATTTTACGCCTATTTATCATCCCGATTTCGTTTTAAATATAAGGAGGATATATCCGTGTCTGACACAGTAGATATCTACAGCGATAGAGGAAAACTCTTGGAGAGCAACGTAAATATCAGAGACCTTGCTCCCGTCAAAAACAAGGCAATCCAAAAAATCATTATGGATACCAAACGTTCAGTTGCCATTAACCTCGCCGGTATTGAGAAATCACTCTCGACCGGTAAGATGGGTGGCGCTGCAAAACAAATTCTCGGCCGCAAACTTGAGTACAACCTGGTTGAAAACTCAGGCGCCCTCATTGACTCAATCAAAAAATTGGTTCAAGTGGACGAAGGCGACGACACCGTCGTTAAAGCGTTGGCCGGCGGCAAACAGATCTTGGTTCAAATTCCGACTGCCAGATTAGGCGCAGCCGCAGAATCAACCGCTTCCATGACCGTCAGCGCGGCAGCCGTGACACAAGCTATTCTTGACGCTTACAACACCGACATGTATGACTCCATGATCGTTAAAGCAGCGTGCTGGGGCAGCTACCCGATTACAGTCGGTATGGCAGGCAGCCCGATTCAGGGAATTCTCGACATCCCCCAAAACAATGAGGGTCTCGGCTATTCACTCAGAAACATCACATCCAACCACCTTGCCGCTATCACCAAGAGAAACGCAATGAACGCAGCTTCATTGGCTTCAATTTATGAACAGGCCGGCATCTTTGAAATGGGTGGCGCAATCGGTGACTTTGAAAGACACCAGCTTCTCGGTCTTGCTTACCAGGGCTTAAACGCAAACAACATGGTCTGCGAAATGGTCTCGGAGAACGGCAAAGACGGAACAATCGGAACTGTTATCGAATCCACAGTCGCGAGAGCCATTGAGGACAAGGTTATCCACGTCGACAAGACAGGCGGATCCGGCTACAAGTTCTACAAAGCAGACGACGTCGCAAAATGGAACGCATACGCAGCAGCAGGCACACTCGCAGCAACAATGGTTAACTGCGGCGCGGCCCGTGCAGCACAAGGCGTTGCGGCAACAATGCTCTACTTCAACGACATCCTTGAAAAAGAAACAGGCCTTCCGGGCTGTGACTACGGTAAAGTCCAGGGTGCAGCCGTTGGTTTCTCCTTCTTCAGCCACTCCATCTACGGCGGCGGCGGTCCCGGTATCTTCAACGGCAACCACGTCGTTACAAGACACTCCAGAGGATTCGCTATTCCTTGTGTCGCAGCAGCAGTGTCGCTTGACGCAGGTACCCAGATGTTCACAATCGAATCCACATCCGCCCTTATCGGTGATGTGTTCGGTACAATGGACGAGTTCAGAGAACCGATTAAAGCCGTTGCAGGAGCCCTCTAAATAACTAAAGATGAAGGTCTGATGAAATTATGACATGTCCCACAGAATCCGAATGTAACTGTTCCGGCGCAGGCGAGATCAATGAAGCAATCCAAATCGAGATTGTCCCCCAGAGAATACTCAGCCCCGAAACCTCAGAAAAACTACTCGGAAGAGTCTATGATTTAGACGGGATTATCAGAGTGATGGTTCAAGGATCCAGACTTCCCGACGTTGTCGGATACGGTCCCGGAACCGGTCAGAAAGTCAATCATCCGCTCAAGAAAACAATTGATGTGGAAGGCCAGCGGATCAACATGCGTGTCAGCCTCGGCAGGCTCCTTGTTGAAGTTTGTGATGAAGAAACAGTTGAAGAACTCCGAAAAATTTGTGAAGAAATTTTCACGTTTCCCTTTGAATTCTATCAGGGCACGTTTTTCAAGAAATATTCAACCATTGTTGACTACGCCAAACTGGGTCCAAACGCCGATGAACGTCTGCTTGGAATGACCGATCCGAAAGGAAAGCTTGATCACATAGTCTTTATTGAAAAATCGAAAGATTTGAAAGAAGAATAAATTGTAAGATCCGAATGTAAGATCCGAAATGTAAGATCCGAAAAGAAAAAAATTGCGAGATTACAAAAAAGAACGATTGCGGAAAATATCGGAAAAATAAAGGCCTGAGGCCGAAAAACCGATAAACGCGTAATGAACAATGGTGAAAACATGATGAACTTTGACCGAAACACCCAAGTCGTCGACTGCCGCCTCGGCATGAGCCACGGAAAAGGAGGAAGCCTTGCAAGGGCCGGAACTCTTTCACAGGCCGGCAAGCTTGAAGCAGTCGTCGTTGCGATGGGGTCGGGAAGAAGGCATGTGACAAAACCCATCTGTGAAATCACATACGCAATCCGCAGAGAAAATATTCAAACAGGCGTTTTGGTCCTTTACGCCGGAACCGGTTACCCCGATTCGGGAACAATGGGTTCCTTCGGTATCGATCCGAAAGAAATCGACCAAATCAACATGCACAAAATGGCAATCATCCACTTCGGTAATGTGAGAAACCATTTTGTCAAGAAAGCCAGAGATATTTTCAGCGGCGTTCGCATCCCCGCGGTTATCATTACACAGGCTCTTGTCGATTTTGAAGACTTTGCAAAATCAGGTATAAAAACCCGCATTGTTAAACCCAAAGACAAAGACAGAATTTCTGACGGTGTTATCATGAACATTGTTACAGGCGTTTCAAGAGGAGACGCTACTTCCCGTGAGAAGCTCAGTGAGATTATTGTCAAAACCAAAGAAACATTAGGCCAAATCCAATAAGGAGTTAAGAATATGGCATACACAGCACAATATTATCCCGGTGCAACCTCTGTTGCAGCAAACAGAAGAAAACACATGGGCCACAAATTGGAAAAATTAAGAGAAGTTTCCGATGAAGACTTGACCGCAATCCTCGGCCACCGCGCCCCCGGTCAGGACTACCCCAGCACCCACCCGCCGTTGGCGGAAATGGAAGAACCGCCGTGCCCGGTCAGAGAAGCAGTCGCTCCGACACCCGGCGCAAAAGCAGGCGACCGTGTCAGATACGTTCAGTTCGTTGACTCTATGTACAACGCGCCGTCCGTTCCGTACGTTCGATCCTACTACGCGGCAATCAACTTCAGAGGCGTTGACCCCGGTACACTTTCCGGCCGTCAAATCGTCGAAGCCCGTGAAAGAGACATGGAAGTTGTTGCAAAAGACCAGCTCGAAACTGAAATGACAGACCCGGCACGCTCCAGCATCCGCGGCGCAACTGTTCACGGTCACTCTGTCCGTCTTCAGGAAGACGGCGTCATGTTCGACATGCTTGACAGATCCAGACGCGAAGGCGATGTCATCATCATGGACAAAGACCAGGTCGCAATTCCGCTCGACAGAAAAGTCAACCTCGGCAAACCCATGTCCGAAGAAGAATTAGCCAAGAGAACCACTATCTACCGCGTGGACAACGTTCCGTTCAGATCCGATGCGGAAACAGTTGAGTGGGTTCAGAGAGTCTACTTACAGAGAACTCAATACGGCTTCAGACCCGGTGTGGAGAAAACACAGTAAGGAGTGACAAAAATGGCACAAGAAGATATTTTTGCAAGATTTAAGAGATCCATGGAAATCAAATTCGCTGAGAACTATGGTGACAACAAACAAGCCGGCACCGACATTACGTCCAAAACCGGTAAATACTACAGACTCGGTCCGGAACAGAGCCCCAGAAAGAGAGAAATGATTAAAGCCGGTAAGGAAATCTCCACAAAGAGAGGTCTTGCAGGTTACAACCCCATGATGCACTCCGGTAAGCCGCTCGGTCAGAGAGCTATTACTCCGTACAGAATTTCAGGCACAGACCTCGTTTGTGACCCGGATGACTTACACTATGTCAACAACGCCGCTATGCAGCAGATGGTTGACGACATTAAGAGAACCAACATTGTCGGTCTCAACATGGCTCACGACACACTTGAGAAGAGATTGGGTAAAGAAGTGACACCCGAAACCATCAACAACTACCTTGAAAACCTCAACCACTCCCTCCCGGGCGGCGCCGTTGTTCAGGAAATGATGGTCGAATGTCACCCCGGCTTGGTCGATGACTGTTACGTTAAGATGTTCACCGGCGACGATGAACTCGCAGACGAAATCGACAAGCAGTTCTTAATCGACATCAACAAGATGTTCCCCGCAGAACAGGCAGCACAGTTAAAAGCAGCAATCGGCCACACATCCTGGCAGGCACTCCACATCCCGACGATCGTTATCAGATCCACGGACGGCGGTCAGACCAGCAGATGGTCAGCCATGCAGATTGGTATGTCCTTCATCTCCGCATACAACATGTGTGCCGGTGAAGCAGCCGTCGCTGACTTGTCCTATGCCGCAAAGCACGCAGGTTCCATCAACATGGGTGAAATGCTCCCCGCAAGACGTGTCAGAGCGCCCAACGAACCCGGAGGCGTGTCCTTTGGTCACCTTTGTGACATTGTCCAGTCCAGCCGTGTCAACGTCGAAGACCCCGCAAAGGTCGCTCTTGAAGTTGTCGGCGCAGGCTGTGTCATGTACGACCAGATCTGGCTCGGTTCATACATGTCCGGTGGTGTCGGTTTCACACAGTACGCAACCGCAGGATACACTGACGACATTTTGGACAACAACTTGTACTACACTGTTGACTACATCAACAAGAAGTACAACAACGCAGGCAAGACCGGAACCAACAACAAAGTCAAAGCCACCAACGAAATCATCAAGGACATCGCAACGGAATCCACAATCTTCGGTATCGAAGAATACGAGAGATACCCGTCCGCGCTTGAAGACCACTTCGGCGGTTCACAGAGAGCAACATCCCTTGCGGCAGCAGCAGGCTGCGGTGTCTCCATCGCAACCGGCAACGGTAACGCAGGTCTCTCCGGCTGGTACCTCTCCATGTACCTCCACAAGGAAGCATGGGGCCGTCTCGGCTTCTACGGCTATGACTTGCAGGACCAGTGCGGTGCCTCCAACGTTTGTTCATACCAGGGCGACGAGGGTGCCCCCGCAGAACTCCGCGGTCCCAACTACCCCAACTACGCTATGAACGTCGGTCACCAGGGCGGCTATGCCGGTATTGCAATGGCAGCACACTCCACAAGAGGCGATGCCTACACCGTCAACCCGTTGGTCAAAGTCTGTTTCGCAGACGACCTCCTTCCGTTCGACTT
>WRCE01000046.1 GCA_009784005.1 Candidatus Methanimicrococcus labiotermitis | reverse complement strand
CATCATCAATTAACATCATCAATTAACATCATCAATTAACATCATCAATTAACATCATCAATTAACATCATCAATTAACATCATCAATTAACATCATCAATTAACATCATCAATTAACATCATAATCTGTCAGCGAAAAAATCAACAATCGGTGCCTTTGTTTTAAAAAGGCGAGCTGTCGAAACGCCTCAGCTGTCGCTTGAGTTTATTTCATCTTGGTCGGCCGGGTCGGGATACATCGTGATGAGCATTTTGTACGCGGCGACCATGGTGATTTTACAGAAAATATAAATCGGAACGGCAAAGATAAGGCCGAAGAAGCCGAAGAGTTTTAAGCCTGCCAAAGTGAGAATGACTGACGTAAAGGAGCTGATTTTGACGGTTTTCATAACCATGTTCGGCAAGAGGAAGAAATAGTCAAAGAGCTGAATCAGGACGATGATACCGACAGTGGCAAACATGACTTCTATGCCGAGGGTGTAAGCGTAAACGGAGACCGGAATGGCGGGAATCGTGAAACCGATGTACGGAATGATGTTAAACGTGCCGATGAGGACGCCGGCAAGCAGCCAATGCGGAAGGCCGATGATGTAAAAACCGGCGCAGTACAAGAAAGTAATAAAGGCGGCTTCCGTAATTTTTGCAATCGTAAAGGCGCTCATGTCGCTTGTGATGTTTTTAAGCGTTTTGTCCATGATGTCTTTGTATTTGACAGGAACTCTCTCAAGGATCCTGTCGCGCATTCTCTTTTTCTCTTTGAAATGGTAAATAACCATAATCGGAATGAGAAGACAGGAAGCGAAGAATATCGTCGTCAGCATTGAAATTGTACCGACCGTCATGTCCATGATACCGCTGCCGGATAACAGGAATGATGAGAGAACGCCGGCTGTCGACTGCCCGGATTCATTTCCGGATAATCCCGCCAGTCCTATCGGTTCTGCAGGCGGGCCGTCGGGCATTTCAGACGACATCGTTCCTCCCCCGGGCGTCCGGTCTTCCGAGGTAAAAATATAGCTCGCCAAAGAATCATCAGTAGTAATATTCGCAAGATCTTTTGCCAGACTTTCGGCGGATTCATTGTATTGGTTGTTGAAATCCGTGAAAAAATCAACGGTCGCGTTAAAATTATTGAAAAGAGCCAAAGCGCCGGCAATCAAAAAAATCCCGACCACCAAAACGACAGTGGCAGAACAAGTAACCGCGATTGCCGCTCTTTTTCGAGAAGAGTGGTGAGCAGTCGCCCGCCGAAACGCGTCAACGACTTTATCCGCCAAAACCGTGACCAGCAGTCCCAAAACCAAAGCGATGAAGATGGGCTTTATGTAAAAGAGAAATGAAATAACCAAGACTAAAACAATGGCAATAAGGAGCATATATTGCCAAACTTTCCGGTTAACTGACAAGCCCATAACTTAAACCTTTTTTTATTTTTAGCCGCTTTGGCCGAATCGCTGTTTCCTGAGATAATTATAAACAAGTACCGGTATGAATTATATGAATATATGTTTTTGGAAAGAAATAGTCTTTTTCTCTCATTCTCTCTCTTTTTCGCTCTATCCGCTCTTTTCCGCCCTAAAACCTTTAAATCATTGGAACGCATTGGTAACCATTATGTCAATGACCATCGGGCTTGCCGGAAAGCCAAACGCCGGCAAATCAACCTTTTTTAAATCCACAACAATGGCAGACGTTGAAATCGCCAATTACCCTTTTACAACCATTCACGCGAATCACGGCGTCGCATATGTTCAGACGCCGTGCCCGTGTACGGAACGTGAACACCGCTGCGGCAAATGCAAAGACGGCATTCGCTATGTCGCGATTGACATCATCGATGTCGCCGGCCTTGTTCCCGACGCTCACAAAGGCAAAGGCCTCGGGAATGCGTTTTTGGATGACCTCAGACAGGCGCAAGCCATTATTCACGTTGTTGACGCTTCCGCCTCCACCGACGCCGAAGGCAATCCGATTGACCCGGGCTCAGGCGACCCCGCCGCCGACATTAAATTTTTGGATTACGAACTCGAAATGTGGATGTTTGAAATTCTCAACCGCAATTGGGCTAAACTTTCCCGCAAAATCAAAGCGGAAAATATGAAAGTCGAAGAGGCTGTTGCCGACCAGCTCAGCGGCGCCGGCGTCACTGTCGAGCACGCAAATTACGCCCTTCATGAAATGAATTTACACGCCTCTGACCCCGCCAAGTGGACGGAAGAGGATATGGTGCGCTTGTGCCGGCTCATCCGTAAAGAAAGTAAACCGATGATTATCGCCGCCAACAAATCAGATTCATCGGACAGGCCCCCTATTTCGCCTGCCGATGCCGACAACAGAATGATTATTCCGACAAGCGCCGCCGCCGAACTTGCCTTAAAATCCGCCGCCAAAGCCGGACTCATCCGGTATACCCCCGGCGCGTCTTCTTTTGAAGTCATCTCCCCATTGAATCCCGCTCAAGAAAAAGGATTGGACGCCGTGAAACATTTAATCGAAAAACACGGCGGCACGGGCGTTCAGGAATGTATTGACCGCGCGGTTTTTGAATTGCTGAATATGATTGTCGTCTATCCGGTTGAGGATGAAGGCAAGTGGGCAAACAAAACCGGCGATATGCTCCCCGATGCTTTATTAATGAGAAAAGGCGCAGGCTGCCGCGACATGGCTTACAGGATCCACACCGAAATCGGTGACCGGTTTTTATACGCGGTCGATGCCCGAACCAAAATGCGCCTGGCCGAGAAACACGAATTGAAGACCGGTGATGTCATAAAAATTGTATCGACTGCCAAATAATTCCGATAACAATGGTTATTCAAAGCAGGTAATCGGTTATTAAAATGAGTTATCGGTTATTAAAGCGAGTTATCGATTATTAAAGCGAGTTATCGGTTATTCAAAGCGAGTTATCGATTATTAAAGCGAGTTATCGGTTATTAAATCGAATTATCGATTATTAAAGCGAATTATCGATTATTAAAGCGAGTTATCGGTTATTCAAAACAGACCATTATTATTCAATGCGAGTGAACAAATTTGAAAGACGATGAAAATCAGTTAGAGACGCTTTTGCTGACATTAAACGAAAGCGATTTTCTAAGCGCCGGCAGTACTGAAAATCTCTTTCTCCGCTTTCCGTTTATCCGAGATTCCGGCGTTGAACTCGTCATTGTCCGCATTGATTTCCTATCGCCCGACGGCTCGGCGGAAAAAAACCGCATGACCCGTCTTCTGAGTGAAAAAATAAAGTCCGTTTTTCAGGCAAAATACGAAGGCGGCATGAGTTTTCAAATATACGGCGGAAAAGACAGCGGCATTTCTTTTCAGTCACCGGGAAAAGAAAATTTCTCAGTTATATTCTCCATGGGCCCCGGCGGCCGGGACGAATTAAAAACCATCCTTTTGACATTCATTCAAGACTGCAAAGCCGGAAAAGCAAATCCCGCCGATATGGACCCGAATTATATTTCGGCTCATTTAGATATGCCTTTTACGCCTGACTTAATCGTTTCGTCTTCCAAAAACAAGCTTACCGATTATATGATTTGGCAGACCGTTTATTCCGAATACTATTTTATGAGCAAAGAAATGGAAAAGTGGACGAATTCGGATTTTAAAGACGCTTTCAGCGCGTTTCATAACAGGGAGCGAAGATACGGCGTATAAAAAAGACGGGGTTTATGATGTATTTTGTATTCGTTTGTCCGAAATGCAAGTCGAGCGCCCAAATTTTGGAGCCGGGCCATCAGACAGTCGGCTGTCATCGCTGCAATGCGCGAATAAAAACAGACAGTCTTCGGTTTTTCGGCTCTTTTGAAAACAGAGAAAAAGCTGTTCACATGCGTTCGATTATTCAGGCTCAAATCTGTCATTCCGCCGGCGGCCTCCCCGCTGATATTTCAAGAGAGATGCCGGCAAAACCCGCGGCCGAATCAACCGATTCACCCGATTCCACCGATTCACCCGATTCGTCCAATTCATTTTCAGTGCCGACCGGGGCTGAAATAAAAAAATCCCCGCCGAAAGCCAAAAAAGTCGACCAAATTATTTTAGAAGTACTTCGGGCCAACGGCACAATGATTGTTGCCGATTGTGAATACTATTGCATGGAGCGGGGCGCCGACAGCGAGACGTTTCACAAAATCCTTCAAAAACTGATTGAAGCGGGTCTTATTTACCGGCCGGATAAAGGACGAATCGCGCTTGTTCCTTAACTGATTAATTGTGTCAGGCCTTCGGTTGAAGCGTTTTTCGGGTAAGTGTTTTCAAGTAAGCGTTTACAGGTAAGCGTTTACAGGTAAGCGTTTACAGGTAAGCGTTTACAGGTAAGCGTTTACAGGTAAGCGTTTGACAGGTAAGCGTTTGACAAGTAAACGGACGGGGCGCCGCCGGCGCCTTTATCTGCGAAAATCCGCCAAATCCCGTGAAAAAGAGTGACGGCCGCTGAAGTCGAAGGGAGCGGGATTTAGGTATAACCTTTATTTTATATACCATGGTAATCTTTATCACGGCTTATATAACAAATACATTTGACTCTCAAAAGAATTATTTCAATAAAAATAAAAGTAAGTGTCATTATGAAATTCTGGGACCCGAAAATTGAAACCATGCGGCCGAAGGAGATGGAAAAACTCCAATTCAAACGCCTTAAGAAATCCGTGAAAGCGGTTTATCGGAACGTTCCTCATTACAAGCGTAAATTCGATGAAGTCGGCATTAAGCCGGATGATGTCAGGTCAATCTCAGACATCTCAAAACTGCCCTACACCACAAAGGCGGACTTCGCGGAAAGCTATCCGTACGGCCTTTTCGCGGTGCCGATGGATGAAATTGTTCGTATTCACTCTTCTTCCGGAACAACCGGAAAACCCAAAGTCGTCGGCTACACAAAAAACGATATTGAAACCTGGGGCAACCTTCTGGCGCGCAATTTCACAATGGTCGGCCTGTCCCGCAAAGATATTTTCCAAAACTCCGTCAACTACGGCCTTTTCACCGGCGGCCTCGGCATTCACACCGGTATTGAAACGCTTGGCGCGACAGCCGTTCCCGCCGGCACCGGCAGCACGCTTCGCCAGCTGGAAATGATGGCTGACTTTGGCGTGACCGCTCTTCACTGCACGCCTTCCTATGCGCTCTATTTGGCGGAAACCGCCGTTGAAAACAATCTTGTCGGCCAGCTGAAACTGAAAACAGGATGCTTTGGCGCGGAACCGTGGTCGGAAAACATGAGAAAAACAATTGAAGAGATGTTTGAAATCAAAGCTTACGACTGCTACGGCCTTTCCGAAATGATCGGCCCGGGCATTGCCTTTGAATGCACCTGTCAAGACGGCATGCATATTTGGGATGACCACTTCTTGGCGGAGGTGCTGGATGAAAACGGCGATCAAGTCTCTGAAGGCGAAAAAGGAGAATTGGTTTTGACATCGCTCACCAAAGAGGGATTAATCAATATCCGTTACCGGACCGGCGACATTACGCGCTTGCTTGAACCGGAATGTGAATGCGGCCGCTGTTCAACCCGTGTTTCACGCATGATGGGACGCGTCGATGACATGATTATCGTTCGCGGCGTCAATGTTTTCCCGACACAGATTCAGGATGTCATTTCTAAGATTCCCGAAGTCACAAACCAGTTCTGTATTGTGCTGACGCGCAACGCGAAAAATTTGGATGAAATGACCGTTCAAGTGGAGCTTGAAAAAGACGCGTTCACCGACGATATCATGGAAATTGAAAAAATTCAGCAGCGTGTCATCGACGAACTGATGAATGTGTTAAACATCCGCACCGGCGTCACTCTGCTGGAATTCGGCAGCATTGAAAGAACGGGCGGAAAAGCCAAAAGAATAATCGATAACAGAACAATTCTTTAAATCAATCCGATAAGATTCAAATCGAATCAAATTCAAATCGAATCAAATTCAAATCGAATTGAAATTCATATCAAATCGAATCATAATCCTCATTAAGAGGAATGATTCGGTTGACACATTTGCATTAACGGCGAACCTGCCGTTTGTGAAGGTGAGAAGTATGCCGCTTGCGTTAAATTTCGCAGTTCGGCATACCGGCATTTTTTGAAATTTACATCTCTGCAAGCCTGTGCTTTTTTAATTCAGACTCCATACCCCGCAAGCCTATGCTTTTTTCATGAATGCGGCAGCCTTTGGCGGTATGAGATTAAACCGCTTAGATGCAAAAAAATAAAAACAAAAACGGAAAAAAGAAAAAAAGAAAACAGGATCAATCTCCGGTTTTGTTTTTTTCATATTTCATTTATTGTGATTAAAAGATGTCTTCCGGCTCGAAGTATTCTTTGGGGTACCGGCAGGACGGGCAAGACTCAAGAGGTTCTGTGCCGTAGTGGATAAATCCGCATCTCATGCATTTCCATCGGATGGGCTCATCTCTTTTGTAAAGTGTGCCGTCTTCGAGTCTTTTCAAAAGTGCTTCATATCTTGTTCTGTGATGTTCTTCGACTTTTGAAATTTGACGGAACATCTGAGCGATTTCAGTGAAACCTTCTTCATCGGCGACTTGGGCAAATTCGGGATACATGACCTTTGTTTCATAATCCTCGCCGCAGATAGCCGCTTTTAAGTTCGCCGCCGTGTCTCCGATGCCGTTTAATTTTTTAAACTCATCTTTGGCATGCTGCATCTCATTCAGAGCGGTTTCTTCAAAAACTTTAGCGATAAAGGGGTGTCCTTCATCAAGCGCCACTTTCGCGAAATAGTCATACTTGTTTCTGGCCTGACTTTCACCGCTGAAGGCAGCTTTTAAATTTTCTTCTGTTCGTGTCATATGTTAATCCACCTCGTGTTGTTTTCCGCGGTATTCCGAGAATTCAACTCTCAGAGATAATCTTTGAAGGTATTTAATAGTAATTATTTTTAATAAGCTTGCTTACTATAAAATTTAAAAATTGAAATAAAGCCCTTGTTTGTGTTTTTGTATTATTAAGTGAAATTGCTTATGTCAGTTTTTATCCTCAAATGAAAGCCGTTTGATTGAAAACTGTTAAATCATTTCGATTCGTTCCTTTTGAACAATCATTGTTTTATTCCGTTAATTTATCTATTTCAATTTCAACTTCAATTTCAATTTCAATTTCAATTTCAACTTCAATTTCTATTTCAACTTCAATTTCAATTTCAACTTCAATTTCAATTTCAATTTCAACTTCAATTTCAACTTCAATTTCAATTTCCAATTTTTAATTTTCAATTTCCGATTTTCAATTTAATCATTGTGAGACACTATGGAATTCAAATCTTGTCCGAAATCATACCTTAAAGAAACGCACCGCGTGAAGTCGCCGGAAGAAACGCTGGAAATTGTTTCTTCGTTGACTGAGGCCGCCGGCATTACGCGTGTCGCCGACATCACGAAACTGGATCGGCTGAATATTCCTGTTTTTTCATGCATACGGCCGAGCGCCGCGGAAGGCGCCGTTTCCGTTTACAACGGCAAGGGCGTCACGGCGGTCGCTGCCCGCGTTTCCGCGATAATGGAAGGGCTGGAAAGGTATTCGGCGGAACTTCAGGCGGACGACCCGCTGACAGCCGGAAAATTCCCGGATTTGAATGAAGAATATGAAACATTAGACCCGGCGGAACTGATTTTGCCGGAAGGCGCCGGCCCCGATTCCGTTATTCCGTGGACAGTCGCCCATGAAATCCTATCGGATGAAGCGGGCGGTTTGATTTTGGAAGAGCTGTTTGTGCCGGCGGCTGCTGTTTACCACCCCCTCCCGTCTCACTTCTATCAAATATTTCGTACCGGCACCAACGGCATCGCGTCGGGAAATACGCTTGAAGAAGCAACATTTCACGCTCTTTGCGAAGTCATCGAACGCGACGCCTGGTCGTTGTGCGAAGCCGGAAAAACAGGCGGCAGGCTGATTATTGACATTGATGACGACGGCATTGCCGCCCTTTTGAATTTATTCAAGGAAGCGGGCGTCGCCGTTCTTCTGCGCGACATCACAAGCGACATCGGAATCCCCACAATCGTTGCTGTTTCCGACGACGTGTCTCTCAAAGACCCGGCGTTACTGTGTCTCGGCATGGGAACGCACTCATCCCCGAGAATCGCCGCGCTGCGCGCGCTGACGGAAGTCGCGCAAAGCCGCGCCACGCAAATACACGGCGCGCGCGAAGACGCGACAATTGCGGATGTGCGCAAACAAATCGGTTATGAGCGAACGAAACGATTGAACGCCAAATGGTTTGATGAAACAGAGACCGTTCGTTTTTCGGAACTCAAAGACATCTCCGCCGATGATTTCCTGGATGAAATCAAAAACACGGCGGCGCTGCTCAATCGCGTCGGCCTCCAAACCATAATCGTCAAAGACCTGACGCGCCAAAATCTCGGCATTCCCGTTGTCCGCGTCGCCGTTCCCGGGTTGGAATCATACGCGATAGATTCAAGCCGGATGGGCCTTCGCTGCAAAGCGGCCCGTTCCAAAGCCGCCAAAGAAAGCGGCGGGCGCGTTAAAAAATATGTCAGCGAAACTTGAGATGATTGCGAAATTTGAAAAAATGAAAAAATTGCGAAACTGAGTAAATTACGAAACTGAGTAAATTGCGAAACTGAGTAAATTACGAAACTGAGTAAATTACGAAACTGAGTAAATTGCGAAACAGAGTAAATTGCGAAACAGAGTAAATTGCAAAATTTGAGAAATTTGAACGGGAATTTTGGTGATACTGTGGCTGACATTTCAATTATTGTTTTCCTCGGGCCGAGCTTGGATTTAAATGCCGCCCGCTCCATTTTACCCGATGCCGACTATCGGCCGCCGGCTTCCCGCGGTGACGTTGAAAAAGCGGCCGCCGAAAATCCCGATATCATATGTCTGATCGACGGCGTTTTTTTTGAACAGTGTTCTGTCGGCCACCGCGAAATTCTCGGCGCTTTGAGAAAAGGCATCCGTTTTTTCGGCGCGTCCAGCATGGGCGCTCTTCGCGCATCGGAAATGGAGCTGTTTGGAATGCAGGGCGTCGGCCATGTTTATTCGCTTTACAAAGACGGCATTTTGGATTCCGATGACGAAGTCGCTGTCGTGTGTGACCCGTTCTCCAACCAACCGCTGTCGGAAGCATTGGTCAGCATCCGTGCGACACTTCAAAAAGCAAAAGATGAAAAAATTTTGACAAAAGACGAATGCGAAACCATGTTTCAAACGGCTGCCGGATTATACTATCCCGAAAGAACTTACGATTTCTTAATTGAAACCGCTCGAGAAAACAACATCGTCGGCGAGTCTTCCCTTCATTCATTTGAAAACTGGATCCGAAACGGAAATGCCGCCGATGTCAAAAAAGAAGATGCGATTTCCGCGTTGAAAGTTGTCAAAGAAGCGGCCGGCGAAATTTAACCGCCTGATACCGGCGGATAGACAACGACTTCATCACCGTCTTTTAAAATAACTTCTTCCGCCTTTGACGCGGCGATTCTTTTTTTATTGACCTGAATAATGAGATGCCGCCGAATGCTGCCGTCTTTATCAAATAACAGTTCCAACCCGGCAGGATATTGAGCCGCCATATCGGCCAATACTCCTTTCAGATTTGTTTCTTCGGAAAGTTCGACTTTTACATTTTCTCCGAAATAATTTTTAAAGCTGCCGAACGCTGATATTGTAATAATCAAACATTTATCCCCTTTTTTATTTTTTTGCAAACCGCTTACCGCTACGGCAAAACGGGCATTCGCCGTTTCGTTCCGTTTCGATAATATCCAAAGTACCTGCCAGCCCGTCCCAAACAAATAATTTGCCGGTATGGCGGCTGCCGCTGCCTGTAATGTATTTAATGACCTCGTTGGCTTGCATGGACCCGATGATGCCTGCGGTTGCGCCGACAATCGGAAATGGTATTTTATTCTCTTCAATTCTCTCTCCATTTCCCCCTTCTATTCCCTCTTCTATTCCCTCTTCCTTAATCTCTTCTATTCCCTCTTCCTTAATCTCTTCTATTCCCTCTTCCTTAATCTCTTCTTCCGTTTCCAAAAACACACAGAAATAGCATGGCCCCTCATCAGGATAAAATGAAGCGAGCTGCCCTGAGAAACCCGACACGGCGGCATGGAAATAAGGCCGTTTTGTTGCGACGGCATATTCCGCCAAAATGCGCCGCGTCTCATTGTTGTCCAGCGCGTCAACGATAATCCCGCATCCGCCTGCCAGTTCCCCGACATTGTCACGCGTCAATTTTTCGCAAACCGCGGACACATCAATTTCGGGATTGAGCGATTTTAACTTATCGCTGCCCGATTCCGCTTTTTTCCGGCCTGTGTCTTGCGTATGATGTAAAAATTGCCTGTTTAAGTTGGTTATGTCAACATTGTCACAGTCCAAAAGAACAATCTTTCCAACGCCCGCCGCTGCCAGATATGTGGCCGCGGGTGAACCGAGACCGCCTGCGCCGGCAATGAAGACAGACGATTCCGCCAACTTTTTTTGGCCAACTTCTCCGAATAAAGGAAGCTGGCGGTCATATCTGCCGGAACCGCTGCCAGCAAAACCGCGGTCGTGTTTTGAAGTCTTGTCCATGATTTTTGTCCTGATGTTCTTTACTGATTGCACTTTGATGATTGCACTTTGATGATTGCACTTTGCTGGTTACATTGCTGATTGCATTGCTGGTTACATTGCTGATTGCATTGCTGATTGCATTGCTGATTACATTGCTGATTGCATTGCTGCCGTTTGCCTTTACTGATTAATCTTTGCCGATTGACGCCCATCCTGTCTCAGCTTCGCTTAGCTTCGGCAGAAATCCGCCCCTTCCATTGCGAATTGCTTATAAACGGCGCATTTATTGCAAAGGCATTCCGTGTTGTTTTCTTTCTCGGAAGCGTTGAAACAGATTGTCCCGACTTCTCCGATTTCATCTCCCGAACCGTATGTCGGGCAGCTGCCTTTGGAACAGTACATGATGTTTCCGTAATCGGGGCGAAGCGCGCAAGCAAAGCAGAGGCAGGCTTTTGAATGGTGAAATGACGCGCAGACACCGAAATATTTGCCGAATTTCATTCCCGGAACGGCCGCGGGAGCGCCGGAATCGGCTGAGACGGTTAAAGTCGTTGAAGCAGCTGAGGCGGTTGAAGCTGTTTTTGTGGCTTCCTGTTCCGTACCGTTTGTTGTCATTTTGTCAGCTGCTCACTGATTTTCTTTAAATATTCCGAGTCGGCCGATTTTGCCGAGCTCACAATGGTATGAGTGTTGCCGCCGCCGTCTCCTTTAAAGCGGGGGAAAATATGAGCGTGAGTGTGCATGACCGATTGGCCGGCGGACTCGTAAGTGTTCATACCAATCGTCAAGCCGGTGATGCCGTCCATCTTTTTCAAAATCAGATTCGAAACCTTGTTGACGGCTTCAAAGAGGGCGCCGGCTTCTTCGGGAGACATTTCAACGAAGGCGGCGGCATGTTTCTTAGGGATCACTATCGTATGACCGTCGGCACACGGAGATATATCTAAAAATGCCAAATGGGTGTCATCTTCATAAACTTTGTAACAGGGGATCTCGCCCGCAATGATTTTACAGAATATACAGTTCATCTTCAGCGCCTCAGATTTTATTTTTTGAATAATGTGATGGAAATACAAGATTCAGATTAGATATTAAATTCAGATTGGATAGTAAATTCAGATATGATAATTCCTATTGTCTTCAAAATCATATTAATTTTTGGCATCCGCGGTTAAGACTGATAATTTAAAATCAGCAAATAATGGTAATAGCCGTTCATTCCGATTCCGTTCTTCGCTGCGCTCAGACCGGAATTCGTAATGAACGGTCGGTTTTAGGGGTTAAAAGAGAATAAAAAATGAAACACCTATTTCGTTGATTTTATTCAAACCCGAACGCCGTTTTTTTAAAACCTGAAAGATAAGTTTCGGGAAAAGGGGCGTTCCCTTTTCTTATTTTGTTGAAGAAAGGGGTGTTTCATTTTTGTTATTCTTCGAAAAGTTCAAGTACGACCGCAATTTCGGATTTCGGGAGCGAAGCGGACGAAAGACGAAAATGCGGCGCACGACTTATTCTTATCAATATTCTCAGCATCCTTCTTTCCATCAGTACAGATTGGCAATAAACCGGCAACAGCATCAGCATCAACATCAGTATCAGCATCAGTATCAGCATCAGTATCAGCAAATAATGGTAATAGCCGTTCATTCCGATTCCGTTCTTCGCTGCGCTCAGACCGGAATTCGTAATGAACGGTCGGTTTTAGGGGTTAAAAGAGAATAAAAAATGAAACACCGATTT
>WRCE01000045.1 GCA_009784005.1 Candidatus Methanimicrococcus labiotermitis | reverse complement strand
TTGCCTGCCTGCATTGCCTGCCTGCATTGCCTGCCTGCATTGCCTGCCTGCATTGCCTGCCTGCATTGCCTGCCTGCATTGCCTGCCTGCATTGCCTGCCTGCATTGCCTGCCTGCATTGGCTACCATCCGACACTTTCATACATTCATCAGCTTTTTTTTGTAACAGCCGTTCGCTTCGCGAACGGGGCACTGCTACCGCCACTGCTGCTGCCACTACTGCCGCCACTGCTGCCGCCACTACTGCTGCCACTGCTGCTGCCGCCTGCTGTCTTGTCGCCTGCTACCTTGCCATCTGTTTTTGCTGCCGCCACTGCTGCCGCCGGCCGTTTATTTCTTGAAATTGACCGGTATGCCGAAAATCGAATCTGTTTTGGAATTGACGGCTTGCGCTATTTTGGCGCAGCCTGTTGCCGCCGACCATTTGCCGATGGATTCGACGGGTTTTTGAAGCAGGCGGCTGACTTCTCGACGGATTTCTTTATTTTCGCCGCCGCTGCCCGCGATTAATATGGTGTAGTCATTGATGCCGTTGTCTTTGTTGTCTTTGTTGTCTTCATTTTCTTCGTTGTTTTTGTTGTCTTTGTTGTCTTTGTTGTCTTTCATGAGGACGTCGAGCGCCGAAATTTCCATGGCGGCGAAGAAAGCGAGTTTTTGGATGTCGTCGCCGACGCCGGCGTTTGAGAAAGCTTCGTTTGCCGTTCGGCGGCCGGCGTCAACGTCGCGAATGGCGCCGACGTCGAGCGGACCTTGGCGGCGGCCGGGGGCGAAAATCGCGGCGTCGACCGCGCCGAGAATCTTTCCGTTCGAAACGGCCAACGTTACTGTGTTTGAACCGATGTCAGAGAGGATGAAACGGCGGTAACCGAGTGAAGAGGCGTGAAAAACGGCGGCGATTTTTTCAGGGCTTGCCTGATGGGAAAAATGCTGCATCCGGGGGTCAGTAACGGGATTTCCTTGATGGAGACCCGGCAAAAGAAGGGCAGGGCAGGCGCCTTGGGCAAAAATGTCAAAAACCTTTGTACCCGCGTTTGTTTTTTCGCCGGCGCCGGACGTGTCAAGGACACCGCGGTTTTGAACAAAGCGCAAATCTTCGATTTGAGAAATGCCGTCGCCCATGGAATAAGTCAGGCAAGCCAAATCGATGTCAGAAAGCGGCATGCCCAAATGATAAACAATAAGCGCCCGAAGTTCTTCAAGCGCCATATGACCGGCTGTCGCTCTCGGGATTTCAAAAAAGCGGATGAGATCGTCTGCCATAACCGCGAACCTGACAGCGCTTGTTCCGTGGTCAACGCCCAAATAAATCAAAATGTGTTCCTCACTCTTTTCATTCTTTTCACTCTTTTCGCTCGTTCTCACTTTTCACTCGTTCTCACTTTTCACTCTTTTCTCACTCACTCTTTTAATTCTTTTTCAATCAAAGCGTTCAATTCATCCGAAATCGTTTCCCCTTCCGTCATGTCCCCCGCCGTTGTCACCAAAATAATTTCCTGATAGCTTGTCCCTTGCGTAAATAACAGCCTGAGATTGCCGCGGGAGTCGGGGCGCAGAACTTTGGCGCGAAAAGAGCCGCCGGAAGGGCCTTTGCTTTGAATAATGCCGGGAACGATTTTTTTAACGGCTTCATGAGAAGAAACGGCCGACGCGATTTTTTGACCTTTGCGATCCCCGATAATCGTGGTGTGAATACCGCCGCGTTTGCTTTTCCAAGAATCGGATTTCGGGGCCATAAAAACAACCGTAACTATTCATAAAAATAATATTCAAAACAACCGTAACGATTCATAAAAATAAAAAAGAAAAGAGCGAATGCCTTTTTTGTTTTTTCTTTTGTTTTGCTCTTTTGTTTGCTTTTTGTTTTTCTCTTTTGTTTGCTCTTTTTGCTCTTTGTTTTGCTCTTTTTGATTAAAGCAAATCGCCGATTTCCAGCAAATGGATGCCTTTGTCTTTCAGGTATGTGAAAACGTTTTCCAAATCACTGACGCGGATAATCAAAATCGCTTTTTGGTTACGGCCGATGAATGCGTAAGAATACTCAATATTGATGTTTCCTTTGGAGAAAAGAGACGCGATGTCGCGAAGCGCGCCCGGGGTGTCGTCGATTTCGATACCGATAAGGTCTGTTTCGGAAACGGTGAAACCTTCT
The DNA here is from genome assembly GCA_009784005.1 of Candidatus Methanimicrococcus labiotermitis. Classification (GTDB taxonomy): domain Archaea; phylum Halobacteriota; class Methanosarcinia; order Methanosarcinales; family Methanosarcinaceae; genus Methanimicrococcus; species Methanimicrococcus labiotermitis. The sequence goes on along the minus strand of WRCE01000045.1, from coordinate 10,248 downwards.
TTCTTAAAAGCAATATGCGCTAAGTCCGGTTTGTCCACAATGAGGCGGATAATGCCGAAGTCACCCGATTCGGCAATAGTAAAGGCGCGGATATTGATACCTTCTCTTCCCAAAACTTCGGCAACTTTCAAGAGGCGGCCGGTCTTGTTTTCTGCAAAAAGGGAGATTTGTTTGATTGTTTTGGTCATTGAATCATTCCTGCGGATTTGAAAATGTTTGTAATGTTTGAATGTTTGAATTGTTTGAAAATATTTTAATAATGTTTTAAATCTCAGTTTAAATAAATGTCCTACTGTTTTATAAATTGTTTTATAAATTGTTTTATAAATTATCAGTCCTGATATTTGCGGTTGTCCGTCACTCTTTTTGCTTTGCCTTCCGAACGCGGAATCGTGCCGCGGCTGACAAATTCAACTTCGGCGTGGAGGTTGAGAATCGATTGGAGTTCGTGCTCGATCTTTGATTTGAGTTTATAATAATCATCCAGCTTGTCAGACGCCATGTCAATCAATTCAACCTGAACGGTCATGCTGTCCAGCTCGCCCACGCGGTCGATGACTATCATGAAATGAGACGACACTTCGGGGAATTTAACCAAGACGTATTCCACCTGACCCGGGAAAACGTTGAGGCCGCGCACAATTATCATGTCATCCGAGCGTCCTTTCAACCGCATCAGACGCGGATGGGTACGGCCGCACGGGCAGACGGCGGTTTCAACAGAGGCCAAATCGCCGACACGATAACGGATGAGCGGCAGCGCTTCTTTGGCAAGAGTCGTGACAACCATTTCGCCGACTTCGCCGTCTTTGACCGGTTCGTTCGTCTCGGGGTCCAAAATTTCAAAAAGGAACAGATCAGCCCAGATGTGCATGCCTTTTTGTTCGGTACATTCCGTGAACAGCGGGCCGCTGAGTTCGGATGTCCCGAAAACGTCGTAAGCTTTGATGCCGGAACGCTCTTCAATGCGTTTACGGAGGGATTCTGACCACGGCTCGGCGCCGAAAACACCGACACGGAGTTTTGTTTGATCTTTGATGCTGCATCCCATGTGGTCGGCGGCTTCAATCAAATAAGAGAAATAAGAAGGCGTGCAGCAGATGGCTGTGACGTCCAAATCTTTCATCAGCGTAATTTGACGCTCGGTGTTGCCGGAACTGATCGGAAGGGTTGCCGCGCCGATTTTTTCAGAACCGTAGTGGATGCCGAGGCCGCCCGTGAATAAACCGTAACCGTAACTGACCTGTATTTTATCATCCGTGCCGAGATTGATGGAAGTCATGCCGCGGGCAAGAGACTCCGCCCAAGCGTCCAAATCGTTTTGAGTATAGCCGACGACTGTCGGTTTTCCGGTTGTACCTGACGACGCGTGAAAGCGAACGATTTCTTTATCGGGAACGCAAAACATGCCGGTCGGATAAGTGTCCCTTAAATCCTTTTTGAACGTGAAAGGCAGTTTGCCGATGTCATCGATTGACTTGATGTCCTCCGGTTTGACGCCGAATTCATCAAAGCGTTTTTTGTAAAAAGGAGAGCAGTCGTAGACGTACTTGACAATTTTGACCAGCTTTTCGTTTTGAATTTGACGCAGACCTTTTTGATCCATCGTCTCAATTTCGGGATTCCAGTAAGGCATAATGAATACTCCTCAATTTATCGGCAATCGGGATAACAAATGAATATAATGATGTAACTTTGGGAAAAGAATGATAGAAGAGATATAAAAACCAAATGATTATGAGAATGAATGAGAAGGGTAGAGAAGGGTGGAGAAGGGCGGAGAAGGGCGGAGAAGGGCGGAGAAGGGCGGAGAAGGGCGGAGAAGGGCGGAGAAGGGCGGAGAAGGGATGGAAATGGATGTAAGGGATGGAAATGGATGTAAGGGATGGAAATGGATGTAAGGGATGGAAATGGATGTAAGGGATGGAAATGGATGAAAAACCATCACAAATCTTTCAAAACAACCTCTTGTCATTGGTATTAATTTCTTTAAATTTCTTTAAAAATGAAGCCTGTCGGCTTTTAAAAAATGATATAAAAAAAATGAATGTGTTTTAAGCGAACTTAAAACACACCGGCGTCCTCCTTTTCATTCGGAAACCGATTTTATCAAAAGTTTGAATTTGAATAATTATTCGACAACGGATGCGAATGCGTATTTGGGAAGAACTCTTGTAATTTTGACTTTGACTTCTTCACCGGCAACGGTGTCGGGGACAAAGATGACATAGCCTTCGATTCTGGCGATGCCGTCGCCTTTTTGAGCGATGTCTTCGATTTTGACGTCGTATGTCTTGCCTTCGGAAACGGGTGCAGAGACATTCTCATTACTGTTCTTAAACATTGAATTTTTAAACATTTTAATTACCTTTATTTTTTCGGGCCGCTACTCCGCAGAGTAACAACTTTTGGAAAACTAATTTAAAAGAAATCAAACCGGTGTCGTCAAATTGCGAAGCAAAAAGAGAAAAGTCGGAATCCAATAAATTAATTGCTTAAACAAGTCGAACCTGATATAAATAAGTTCCGAACTTCCGGCGTCTAAAAAACCAATAACGGAAGGAATTTTGTATTGAAAATTGTTTCCATTTTGAAAATACGGAAAAAAACACGCGGCTTGCTCATGGTTCATTATTAGGTTCGTAATTACGTTCGTTATCATGGTTCGTAATTATGGCTCGTAATTACGGCTCTAAATTATGGTTCGTTATTTGATTCGTTACAATTAGCGGCCCGGCGAAACCATTACAGCCGCTTTTTTCCCAAATGATATGAAATCACGCAGCCGAGTAAAAATGTAACGACGCCCGCGCCGACAAGGGGGACCGACAAACCGCTTTGATAAACGATTGGGTCTCGAAACAGCGCGTAAACGGAGCCGATGAGAAGTCCCAATATTATGGAATACGTGGTCTTGTGATGATTTTGTAAAAGCTTTTCAATCAACCTTGTCATCAAAAGGCCGCCGACGACGATACCGAGGCCCAGCGGCACCAATACTTTTCCAATGTCAGTCATTAACGAAACGTTTGTAATATCGAGCACTAAATGCCTGATGGACGAAACCGAATAAGTGGCAATATGATAAATGCCAATCAACAGCAGCACAAAAGAACCGCTGACGCCCGGCATCACCAATGCCGCCGCCGCAATCATGCCTGAGAAAAAAAGAAAAATCATGTAAGCGAGTGTAATCCCGCTGATGACGGTCGCAGGATCAGTCACGGTCACCGGCTTTAAGTGAGAAATAAGCATTAACGCCAGCATCGGAAGCACAATCAGAGCCGTTTCTTTCGCTGTAAACCAACGCCCCGGCTCTTTGACTTTTGAGTAAATGTGAGGAATAATACCGACGACCAGCCCGATAAAAAACACCATCGTCGGAAACGAAAAATTCGTCAGCAAATAATTAATGATGGAACTGAACGTAATCAGCCCCGCGGCGGCGCCGATGACAAAGGGGATGACAAATTTCAGATATTTCCGGTAATCTTCAAAAAAGTGATTGACCGTTTCAATCAGTTCGGCGTAAAATCCAAAGACAATAGCAATCGTCCCTCCGCTGACGCCCGGAACGGTTTCAGTAATACCAAAGGCGATGCCGTTTAAAAAATCTCTGATGAGTTTAATCATTTGTAATCTCTCAATAACTTAGAACAATATGCAAATTCAAGGGATGCCGTTTCACTTTGTATTTCGCTTCAAACGTCAATTTCGCGTTTCACTTATTCGTTTTCAATATTCACTTTCAGATTTCATTTAAACTTCACGGCCGTCCCGTAAGCTAAAATTTCCGATGACGCCTTCATAATCGATGACGAGGCATACCGAACATTCACGATTGCGTCGGCGCCGAGTTTTTCCGCTTCTTCGACCATTCTTTGGGTCGCGATTTCTCGGGCTTCGTTCATCATCTCGGTGTAAGCCGTCAGTTCGCCGCCGATAAGGCTTTTGAGGGCTTGGGTGATGTCGCGGCCGATGTTTTTTGATTGAACCATCGTTCCTTTGACAAGACCGATTGATTCGATTTCTTTTCCTGCAATGTGGTCTGTGTTGACTAATAACATTATTTCACCTTTTTTTTGTATATTGTTTGAATCCGATTTAATCCTTCTCAATGTTTTATGCAATGATGCAATATAAATAAGTGACACATTTGAAAATAAGAGCATGATTGGGCACGCAACCTGATAATGACAAGTCAGCCGCTACACCTCTAATCCGACGAGGCTCTCGGAAGTACTTTTCGGAAAAAAATTAAAACAACGAAATTTCGGACATCTGAAAGTATGAATGATTTTAAAAAATGAGAATAATAAAAAACTGTAACCTCACAATTAAAACCATGTGTGTGATTTGAACACGATGTTCAATACCCGACAACAACTATGTAAATGGGATGAGAAAAAAGTAGTGACTTGAAAAAAAATTATAAGAAGAAAAGGTTTAAAAAATCTTTTTCACGGGATTTCTCCATTCGTTCTTCTTTCTCGGTGTGCCATTTTGGAAACAGATCTCTTTCAAAGTCTTCATATGTTTCATATTCATTCTTCATGTTTACACCAAATATCAATTAACTCATATTTTCTTTATTAATGTTAGAACTTGCCATTATTTATCTTATTTTTAACTTGAACCTATCCTCATTCATTCTTTACATTTGCAATTGGTCACCAAATCGGGATACACTTTTTCGATGATGGTCTCCAAATTGACGATATCCGCGCGGTTGTATTCCAAAAGGGTATCCAAAGCCGCTTCATCGCCGCGCCGGTACCGCCGCCACAATCGAACAGCTTCCCAACCGTCAACGTCTTTGACATTGTCGTCTCTGACAATTCCCATTTCCCGCTCAATGTTTTTCAGGCCGCCGCCGTAACCGATACGTTTGAGCGGATACATCAAATCAATATGAAGCTGGTTGAATTCGATTTCGGGAAATTCGTATTTAATAAATGGTAAATCGAAGCGGGCGCCGTTGAAGGTGATCAACATTTTGTATTTGGCAAGCTCGCCGGCAATTTCATCCAAGTCAATGCCCCGAACGTATGTCCGCGCTTCTTTTCGGTTGTAAATTCCGACAACGGTAATTGTATCGCTCCCGGGGGCGAGTCCCGTTGTTTCAATATCAACAAACGCGGCTTCATCGCAAAATTCGGGATAAGCGCGCCAGTGTTCGGCGGAAGGCAGCGTTTTTGAGAAATAGCCGTAATCGCCTTCATTTAAATGCGCTTTGGACTCTTCAATCCCCTTTTCAACCGCTGTTTTTTTTGCGGCCGAAATCGGAAGCGCCGCCATATTTTCAATCGCTTCGTCCCACGAATTGATGCCGGCGTTCCAAATATTTTTTTCAACGGTTTTGCCGATTCCGGTCATATGAATGTAAGAATTTCTGAGCATGACGGATTAAAAGAGCTCTTGATTTATTATGATTATGTGAGCGTACACTGAAACAAATATCATACAAATGTCACACAAACATCATACATACATCATACAATCATCATTTTTGCCTGCCGTTACTAAAAAAAATAACAATTCGGTTGAAAATAGGCTTTTATATATAATGCCCTTAATACATGAATGCAGATGTTATAACTCACGGGATGATGAATATGAAATCAATGACGGCAATTACTGTAATTTGCATACTTTTAATTTGCACGCTTCTATTGTGTGGTACAGGATGTATTTCCGCCGACAATACAAACGATGACAATACAAACGCCGACAATACAAACGCCGACAATACAAACGCCGACAATACAAACGCCGACAATACAAACGCCGACAATACCGAAAATGAAAATCAGAACAATAATTCAAACGAAATCCGAACTGTATTTGTTCCTATCCCTGAGTCACCCGCGTCTTATCCGTATTACACGTATGAAGAATTAACAGAAAAGAGCGATTTGGTTGTGATGGGACATTTTGTTTCTTTTGATAAAGCAAGATGGTCTACACCTGACGGAAAGATGCCAAGCGGCAGCAAAGTTACAACAATCATTGATGAAGACGGAAATGAATACTACGAGGTCCGTCTCAATATCGTAGATGAAGTGATATATACCGATTCTGCTTTCCTGATTGATGAACATATAAAAGGAAAAACAGATTCCGATACAATCATCGTCCGCTTCTTTTCCGGAGAAGTTGAGATTTCGTCTGCAAGAGGCAAAGGCCTGAATGCGAAAGATTATGAAGTCGATGAGCCCGTCATCCTTTATTTAGAACATCAGAAAAACGGGGATGAAAGCTATTACACCATCCTGACACCAAGAGGCGCTTTATTCGTGGATGGAAATATCCTTACAAATGTTTATGATGAAAAGACGACTCTTGAAAGTGTTAAATCATATGCAAATGGATGATTTAACTTCTTTTTTTATTTATTTCTTTGATTGTTATTTTGACTGTTTTTTTGATTGGATCAGAATCAAACGAGCAACCTGTTAGAAATTTTTCAGTTTCAGACCTGTTTTTTCCGTTTATTCTGTTTCAAACCTGTTTTTTCTGTTTTTGTTCCAAAGCAAAAGTCAGGGAATTGATTTGCGTCGGGATGGCGCCGATTGCCGTGCATGTTTCAAGAGAAATGCCTTTGGATGTGATATCCAAATGGTATTCCGCTCTTTCATACAGGTCTTTCGGGAGGCCTTTTCGGCCGAGGCCGACCAAAAACATGTATGATTTTTTACGCATATTGCCGTCGGCGACGTCAATTGGCCTCAACGCTTTTTGAGGGTACGGCTTTGACGTTGTTGTGACGATTGACCCGAAATGCGCCGGAAAACCCTTCGGCGGCAGGTCAGAAACATACAAATGGTGTTCGTCGTTGAGCAATTTCAAATATTTCCCGGATTCGCCGATTGTGGTTTGGTCTTTGACGAATTCAACGAGTTCGTCTTTATCCATCTTAAACGGAAAGTCAAAAAGAGCCAGCGAAAAGCCGAAAGCGTAACAAATCGGAGCTGCGCGCGCAATGGCGCGGTAATGCGCGTCTACGATTTTGATTTTGTCATACATATTGACGATGCCCATTGTCAGCATTTTTATTCCTCTTTTCAGCTTTCGTCATTCTGCGTTCTTATTCAGCGTTCAATTCAGCATTCAATTCAACATTCAATTCAGCATTCAATTCAGCGTTCGTAAACGGCGTAACGGCGGTCTTGAAGCAAAGAGGCGGCGCGGCGAGAGGATTCTTCTTCATAAAATTCAATTCTCAAGACGCCTTCCTCGAATTCTCGGTTGTGGATAATCCCGATGTTTTTTATGTTGATACCGCTGCCGGCCAAAATGGTTGCTATGGTTGCAATGCCGCCCGCTTCGTCAACGATGTCGCAGTAAAAGGCAAAGGCTTTTTTGATGGGGCCGGTGGAGGCATCGGGAATGGAATTTCGGTAATCCTTTGACGATGAAAACATGTCATAAAGGGCTTGCGCGTTTTTGTTTTCAACATCATTTTTCACCTGTTCCAAAAGCGAAATGTAGTCTTGTAAAATCGCGGTGATGTTTTTGCCGTTTTCCAAACAGATTTGCTGCCACATCTCAGGCAGGGATGAGGCGATACGCGTGATGTCTTTAAAACCGCCGGCAGCTAACCGTTTCATCAATTCGTCATCGGAATCGTTTTCTTTGACGAAATTGACCAAACCCGCCGCCAAAAGATGAGGCAGGTGACTGATTGTTCCGGTCACGCGGTCATGCTGTTCGTAATCCAAAACGATTGGTATCGCTTTCAGCGAATCGATAAAAGAAGATAGTTTTTCAACTTTTTCCGCCGGAATTTTTGCCGACGGCGTCAAAATGTAATAAGCGTTTTCAAGCAGCAGCGCCTTTGAATTGGAGTAGCCCGATTTTTCCGAACCGGCCATCGGGTGTCCGCCGATAAAGTTGTCTTCCATTCCCAAGGCAATGATTTCGTCATGGATCGGCGTTTTGACGCTGCCGACATCCGTCAAAATGCAGCCGTCGTGTATGTATTTTTTCAACTGACTGAGGTACGCGTTATTGACGGAGACGGGCATGCACAGAAAAATGTAATCGCACGAACAGAAATTATCGTCAACGGATGAGCAGGAGACATCAATAACAGATTCTTGCGACGCCAGCGCGAGGGTTTCCCGACTTTTGGCAAACGCGACAATTTCACATTCGGGGTCAATCTGCCGGATGGCTTTTGCGATTGAACCGCCGATTAAACCAAGCCCGACAAAACCAATTTTTTGTTTCACTTTCCCAACTCACTTTTTTTAACGTTTTCAAATATTTTTGACGAGTATTATCCGCGAACATATTTCTATTTTATTGCAGCGGGCACACTCATCCCAGCGCCGCCTCTTGTCGATGTCCGCTTTTTCAAATCCTTCGTGAATGAAGAAATCCGGCGCCGTTGTCCGCGTATAAATTTGATGAATGCCTTTCGCTTCCGGCAGCGATTGAATGTCAGATATCAGCCGTTCCAAAAGCATTTTCCCATATCCTTTTCCTTTGTATGAAGGCATGACGGCGATTGTGTGGATTTCAAAAAAGGTTTCAGGTTCGGCTGCCGCTTCAGCTTCATTTTCAGCTCCCACTTCAGCTCCCACTTCTGCTCCCGCTTCAGCTCCCTTTTCTGCCGGCGTTTCCAACTTTTCAAAAACAGCGCAACCGATTATTTTACCGTTCAATTCGGCGACGCGGAATTGTTCATAAGGAATGTCATCGCGGTCTAAAAAATAAGTTGACAAAACAATATCAATTGCTGTCGCATCCTTTGTTTCGGCGAAACGGATAGTGATATCTTTTTTACTTTTGTTTTGAACCGATTCAATCAATGTTTTCGCCTCCCGCTTTTTCAGAATTAAATATCCATGCTTCCGCTTCTGAAACCTTCTAAATCGGCGGTGACGTAAACAAAACCGTTTTGTTTCAAAAACGAAATGAGTTCATCAATTTTCATTTTATTTTTCTCATCAAAGAAAAGCCCGCCCTCATCGCTTCCGACTTCAATGCGGGCGATGTTTCTGCCGGCGGCATCTGTATGCCGCCGGATTCTGATTTGTTTCGCGCCGGTTTTTGCCAGCATTTCTTCGGCGGCGCCGATTGTCTTCAAAAGGCCGGGCGTCAGTTTTGAATCGTAAGGGAAACGTGTTGCCAAACATGAACCGGCGGGCTTGCCGGAAACGGATAAGTTTCTGCGTTTGAGAAGTTCTCTGACATCTTCTTTTGTGATTTTCAAGTCAATCAGCGGCGTCATTAAAACAGGCCCGCCGTTTTCTTTTTTGCTTTCATTTTTGTTTTCATTTTTGTTTTGCCTTTCTTTCTGCCTTTCCTTTTGTTCAGAAATGAATGTCAATCCCGGGCGCGGGACTTTTCCCGTTTCGTTCAGCAGTCTGTCAGATTCGTTTGTCCCTTCAACGACGGTTTCAAAACCGTTCTCGGCGGCGTATTCTAAAAGGGATGTCAGCAGTTCCTTTTTGCAGGCGTAACAGCGATTTTGCCGGTTGTTTTCGATGTCCGGATTCTTCAGCATCTCTTTTTCAATGATGACATGACGAATGCCGATTTCTTCGGCGGCGGCGCGCGCGTTTTCAATTTCCCGGCAGGAAACGAGTTCCGTTTTGACGGTAACGGCAAGAGGGGCTGCGCCGGCGGCTGAAGTCGCGGCGGACATCGCGGCGGACATTGCGGCAGACGCGAGAAGCGAGCTGTCCGCGCCGCCGGAAAAGGCGATAATGACCTTCTTTTGATTTTCAAAAAACGCTTCCAACGCTTTTTCTTTTTCTTCAGCCGACATTTTTTCTCCTTAAAACCGCCTCGAAAACGGTCATTATTTTTTACCACCATGTCATCCGATTTAGACTTCTTTGTATTTCAGATATTGAACTTTGAATTTCAGACATTGGAATTATAGTATTATTGCATTTAACATTTTAAATTTCAAAAAAAGCATATTTACGCAAAAACGTTTGTATTTCACCAGCCGCCTCAGCCGCTGAATGCGTCCGCTTTTGTTTATTTTTAATAATATTGGCTCAGATGCCATAAATAAGAAATGCTTTTAGACTCATATCTAAAAAAAAATAAGAACAGGTTGAATGTTAAAAATTATTACCTCTCTTCGTCTCTTAGAAAAATAGAGGGAAAAACATCCTACCTTTCGGTTTTTATTGTTTCAAGTTTCTTTTTATACCTGTTAGGAAAGGCATCTTTTTCAAATTCGGGGAAGGATTTATAAGTTTTTTGTTCCATGTTCAACACTCTTCC
>WRCE01000044.1 GCA_009784005.1 Candidatus Methanimicrococcus labiotermitis | reverse complement strand
CATGTTCTGGTATCTGAATGACCATCTGGGTTCAGCAAACGTCATAATGGATGAAAGCGGCCAATTGGTTGAACATACTTTGTATTATCCGTTCGGCGCTCACCGTGAAGGCGGTACTGAAAAGTACACGTTTACCGGAAAAGAGTTGGATTCGGAAATCGGTTTGTATTATTTCGAAGCGAGATATTATAACCCGCAAACATTTGTTTTTACACAAGCAGATTCGGTGATTCCGAATGTTTATAATCCGCAGTCTTTGAACAGATATTCTTATTGTTACAATAATCCTGTGAAATATGATGACCCGGATGGACATGCTCCAATATTAGTCACTGCTGCTGCCGGAGCTATTGTAGGAGGAGTTATTGGCGGAGGCGGTGAATTCATTAATCAATACCGTGCAACAGGGGGCAGTCTTTTTGATCTAGCTTCTATTTCTGATTTTGCCAGAAGTGGTGATGTTGATTGGCGTTCAGTTAGGGCTCATACTGCAGGTGGTGCAGTTGCTGGAGGTATTGCAGGTTTAACTATAGGGGTCGGTACAGTTGCTATTGCAGGATGTGGTCTATCAGGTAATCTTGTTGGAAGCGGTATCATTTTATCTCATTCCGGAGCTTTTGGGAATCTTGCAGGAGGAGTTGCCGGAAGAGCAGTCGAAAATGTGTGGAATGGAGGAAGTGACACTTTTCAGTATGCACTAAATCCTGAAAAAATGATTGGGGATATAGCTGGCGGTGCTGCAGGGGGAATGGTAGGTGGGGCTGCTACAAAACCGATTGAAGCAGTTATTACTTCGCCAGTAGGCAGAGCTGCTGCCTCCGAACTCATTACTGCACCTGTTACTGCGTTTGTTAGCAATTCAGTTAGTAATGCTGTTAATAATGGTTTTAGTACTGTTAGTAATACTGTTAGTAATACTGTTAATAATACCGTTAGTACTGTTAATAATACCATCAACAAGACAGTTTCTACAATAAAGTCTATATTTTAATCTTCAAATCAATTTGAAGAGAAGAAATAAGAGTCATGAGACGAACAACTAAGTATAATTAGTTATTCTACCATGACTCGATTATTTATTGAATTCTTTTGATTAAGAGGTTATGTTATGATGTTCGGATTGATTCCATTTTTTATGTACAAACCAGCCAAATATGTTTTCACATTTTTATTTTTATTGGGCGTTATTGCATTTATCATATCGGATGAATTTTTTTTCCTCTTTCTTCTTTGTATCCATGCTCTTGTATTAGCAGGATATGCTTATAAAATTAATCTTTGCATTTATATATTTTGTCAAAGTCGAAGTTTTATTAATTCAATAAGTTTAAAACCCTTCTTCTATCTTTTTTATTTTATTAACATATGCATTTATTCCATAATAATAATGTTTTTTTTGGGATATCTGCTTAATTTTTTAACACCAATCGCAACACAAGGATTGTTGAATATACTGGAGCCGTTGCTTTTTTCCATTAATATTTGGGTTTCAAGTGTGTCTATTATTCTCATTTTAGGGCATTTATATAAAATATTTGGTCCCCGCAAATATGATTTACCGGAGGAAATTTAATGGATTATAGTTACATTATTGAATTATATTTTTTAGTTTCAACTTTACCGGGAATTTATTTAGCAACAAAAAAGTATTTTTTTGTAATTCAAAATCCTAAATATAATAGATTCATAATTAAGTTGCTTTTTTGTATTCCAACTTTGACAGTTATTACTCTGTTACTTTCACTTCTTCCTTGGGCTGTATACGATATTCTTCTGAGTGACTATACTCAATTTTTTATCGATAGATTTACGATTTATATTGCTCTTCTGTGTCCTTCCTTAGCATCAATATTTTTTATTTATGTATTAAAAAAATATTTTATTAGGACAGATATTCCTCCTGAATATCAACCAGATTTTATGGACCACGAGTTGTATGTTTATATGCCTCATATCCAAATTCTCGGAGCTGCTCACTATCATACCAAATATGAATCGCCGAAAAAAAGAGACTTAAAGGAATTGTTGGTTCAGAAACAAATCGGTAGCTTAATATATAATTTAAAAATTCTAAAAATGGTAAATTATACAAAAAATGGTGAATTCATTGTTAATAAGGAAGCGCTTGAAATTTTTCAAAAATATGATTTAACCGGATACCAAATACAGACTATTACAGATCATAATAAACCTCCATCTGATTCAGGTATCTTTCATCAAATTGTTCCGCTGAATATCATGCCGTCTTTCTCGCCAAAAACAATTGTTAAGTCTAAGAAGACACCGCTGCGCCGCGTTTTTGTATTAAATGATCTTTTTTATTATAATTCCTGTGTCATGGATTACGTATTTGATTTTAATGTGACGTTTGAAGTTTTAGGCAGCCGTGACGGCGAACCATATGGGCCTCAAAGGCTATGGATTGTCTCAAAAAAGGTAATGGTAGTTCTTTTGAAAGAATGCAGTCAACAAAAAAGAGATTTTATTCCTATCATTTTAGATGATGATATAATTAATAAAAAATAAATGCCTACTGAGTCTAATAATGAGAGAAATACCTATGAAAAATAATGCGTCTTTGGTGTCGTTAATCATTAAGAATAGTTTTATCGCTCTCGCTGTTCATATATGTCTGTGTCTGATCACCATTTGTATAATCCGCGGCATTTTGTCGCTTGTTAATGCGCCGATGATTGTGTCGTCGGTGATTGCAGTGTCCTGCGGAGCGATATCGTTATACCTGTATTTTTGGGCAGGAAAAAAATATCTACACAACACAGAAAATGTGCTGATGGATTACGTTACAGTGTTTGGTTTTTTTGCTCTTCTTGTCGTGTCAGTCATCATTATGGGCGGAATGTCGATTTTTTCACTTTGGTCACTCTTTTGGGTCGTGTTTGAAAATTCCGAAGCGGTATACGAACCGACGGGACGTTTAATCCATAGTATGATTTTAACACCCGCGCCGTCTTTTCTAATGTGGATGGGAATGATAGTGAAGAGAAAAAAAGCAGAATTGGAAGAAGAAGATGAACGAAACAATGGTAAATTATACAACAACCAGTGAGTTTGTTTTCAATGATGAAGCCCATAATTTTTTTCAAAAAAGATGAAATAACTACAAAGTTGAATAAAAAAACAGAAGAAATTCCAGGGAAAAGAATGTATTTTTAGTCATTAAGAATAAGGCCATGGGGAGAACTAAGTAATAAGAACTCGTGACCCAATAATTTATTACTAAAATTTATTTAGTTATGCATTTCAGTTCCTCCTATTTTTTATATACGAACCGGTCAAACACATTCTCATTTTTTCATCAAATATTCATCCATCGCCTTCGCCGCTTTCTTCCCCGCGCCCATCGCCGAAATGACGGTTGCGGCTCCCGTTACGATGTCGCCGCCGGCAAAAACGTTTTCTTTTGTCGTTTGAAGGCGGTCGTTGACAACCAGCGTTCCGCGCTTTGTTTTTTCTATGCCTGTGGTATTGGCACCTGCATCGGTACCTGTACCTGCGCCTGCGCCGGCGAATATCAAGGGATTTGGAGATGTGCCGATGGCAATGATGACGACATCGGCGTCAATCAAAAATTCAGAGCAGGGGACGGGGGCCGGACTGCGCCTGCCGGAGTCGTCGGGGGCGCCGAGTTCCATTTTTATGCACTCGACAGCTTTGACGTCGAACTTTCGGCCTTGGGGGGTGCCATCGCCGTAATCGCCGATGATTTTGGTCGGGTTGGCTAAGAAGCAGAATGTGATGCCTTCGTGTTTGGCGTGTTCGATTTCTTCGCGGCGGGCGGGCAGTTCCGCGTCGCTGCGGCGGTAAACGACGGTGACGGTTTCAGCGCCGAGACGCAAGGCGGAACGGGCGGCGTCCATCGCCACATTGCCGCCGCCGACAACGACAACATTCTTGCCTTTGCGAATCATGGTGGCGGAGTCCGGTTCATATGCTTTCATCAAATTGACGCGCGTCAAAAATTCGTTGGCGGAATAAACGCCGTTTAAATTTTCGCCGTCAATGCCCATGAAATTGGGAAGGCCGGCGCCTGTGCCCAAAAAAACGGCGTCGTATTCGTCGGCGACCTCATTCAAGGTTTTGATTCGGCCGATAACGTAATCGTTTTTCAGTTCCGCGCCGAGAGATAAGATGTTATCGATTTCAGCCTTCACAATGTCTTTCGGAAGTCTGAAAGCGGGGATGCCGTAAGTTAAAACGCCGCCGGGGAGGTGGAGGGATTCAAAAATCGTCACTTTGTGGCCCATCTTCAAAAGGTCGGCGGCGGCGGTCAGGCCGGCAGGGCCGGAACCGATGACGGCGACTTTCTTTCCGGTTGGGGGACGGATGCATTCCGCGCCGGACGTGCCGGACGTGTCGTTGGATGCACCGGGCGCGCCATCGGCCGCGCCGCCGGCGGAACCGCTTAACGAACGCAGCGTATCTGCCGCGTACCGTTCCAAACGGCCGATCGCGACCGGTTCGCCTTTCTTGGCAAGCACGCACAACTCTTCACATTGCGTCTCCTGCGGGCAGACGCGGCCGCAGACAGCAGGCAGCATATTCGTCTCAAACAGCTTTTCGGCGGCGGCTTTGGGGTTACCCTCGGCAATCCGCTTAATAAATTTCGGGATATCCACATTGACAGGACAGCCTTCCACACAGCGCGGCACGCGGCACTGAATACATCGGGAAGCTTCGGCGGCGGCTTCGGCGGCCGTATAGCCGAGCGCGACTTCATCAAAATTGCGGCGGCGGATTTTCGCCGGCTGCTCCGGCATAGCAATACGTCCTGTTCTTTCCTTTTTTACGGGCGGTGTCATAAATTCCAATCCTTTAATAAAATCATCAATCAGACTCGGGAGATAATCTTCAATCGTCTTTGATCAATTATTAATCGTCTTTGAACAATTTTCAATCGTCATTGATTAATTTTCAATCGTCTTTGATCAATTTTCAATCGTCTTCGATTAATTCAATCATCCTCGTTCAATCTTCACTCCGGCTTTGAGCAAACCTGCTTTGAACAAATGCCGCCGGCACATTCGTCGTCATACTTCGAAGAAGCGGCCAGTTCATCCTTTTTATAAATCATCAGGCGGTTCATCAGGGTATCAAAATCCACCAGCCGGCCGTCAAATTCGGGGCCGTCGACGCAGGCGAACTTAACTTCGCCGCCGACAATCACGCGGCAGCCGCCGCACATTCCCGTGCCGTCCACCATCATGGAGTTGATGCTGACGATAATCTCAACATCCGGATAATTTGTCATCAAATTCGCCGCCACCTTCATTAAAATCGGGGGGCCGATGACGACAACGCGGCCTATTCTTTCGCCGGTGTATTCGCCCGCGTTTTGTTTGTCAAGCAATACCTTCACGATATCGGTGACAAAACCGTGGTGCCCTTTGGAACCGTCATCCGTTGACACATAATGCTCATCGCTTGCCGCCTCGAACTCCTCCTCCATCATCAAGAGGTCCTTGTTGCGGGCGCCGATAATCGTAATCACACGGTTGCCGGCCTCTTTGTAAGCCTTAATCTGCGGGTAAACCGGCGCGATGCCGACGCCGCCGCCGACCAAAACAACCGTTCCGATCTTTTTAACATCCGCCGGCGTTCCGAGGGGGCCTGCAAAGTCCGCCAGACTTTCGCCGACATTCATTTTCGTCAGCTGCTTTGTTCCCTTGCCAAGCGCCTGAACCGACATCATGACCGTTCCTTTCCCGCGGTCAATATCGGCGATAGTCAGCGGTATCCTTTCGCTGTCATCATGAGCGCGGACAATCACGAATTGACCGGCTTTGGAAGCTTTGGCGACGTCGGGCGCGTCAATCACCATCTTCCAAACGCCGGCCGCCATTTCTTCTTTTTTCAATATTTCAAAAACCATCTTAATCACAAATTGTATTACTGCTGAATGTATGACGAATGTATCAACTGCTGAATGTATTAACTTGTTGAATGTATAAATCTGATGAATGTATTGCTTGCTGAATGTATTGCTTGCTGAATGTATTGCTTGCTGAATGTATTGCTTGCTGAATGTATTGCTTGCTGAATGTATTGCTTGCTGAATGTATTGCTTGCTGAATGTATTGCTTGCTGAATGTATTAAATCTGCCGAATATATTATCTGCTGTAAACATCAAAACGGCGCAAGCGTTAAAATCTAATTGTACGGCTTTATTTTCAGACACGGTCTTATTAATCTTTCCGTGACTTTTTCACGCGCTGTAAAATTCGAGAATGAAAATTAATCTTTATACTTTTAAATTTTTACATGTTTTAATCGTTTTGAACGGTAAAACCGAATTTTATTATATACATTCCCTCCCTCTTATTAAAGGAAATTCGAAATCACGCCCCCTAGGCAAAACATATAAATATAACAAATATGATTGTAGGTTCTGCTTCAGATACGACAAACAATTTCCGAAAGGGCCCATAGCTCAGCCAGGCAGAGCGACTGGCTTTTAACCAGTCGGCCTAGGGTTCAAATCCCTATGGGCCCGCATTTTTTTATACGGATTGACAGATGACGCCGCTTTATTGCATTTATTGCATTGCATTTATTGCATCTCTCATCGTTCGTGTGTTTATTGCGAGGTTTGACGGTATCGTTTCGAACCCAAAATAAGCAAGCAATATATACAAAAAACGAAATAAATTAAAAAAAATGAATTAAACATAATCCGGCGACATAAATATAAAATCCGGATAACGAAATTGTTCTGCCGGGGATGAATTCCGGCAGTTGAAGAAGCAACAAAAATATTATTTCTCACGGAGGAAACGATTTGACTTTTAAACTACTTGATCACGAATCGGTCCCGCACCACGAAATTATCGGCGAGGAAGAGATTGCCGGATTGCTCAAAAGATTTTCAATCGAGAAAGAGCAGTTCCCCAAAATTCGCATTGATGACCCTATAGTCCTTGAAATCGGCGCCGGAATCGGCGACGTCATAAAAATCACTCGCAAAAGCCAAACCGCCGAAGAGGCGTATTACTACAGGCTTGTTATCGACGCCATCGCATGACGGCGTTTATTTTTAACCATTTGTTTGAAGAATAAAAGGGAAAAATATTTTTATCGTAATCGACCGTCTCCCTCCCCCGCGTATCACATGTCCATATCTCATAAAATAAAATCAGCGCGCCGCCGGAACCATCCGGCCGTCGGATACGGACAGTTCCGCAAAACATCATCTCTTTTTCATCATGAAAATCGTATCCGCCGTTTACGCGCCGGCGCCGAAGCAAACGAGACCGATCTCCCGACACGACATAATACGAACGCATCCCACACGGGCGCATTCTATACGGGCGCATCCCGCCCTTTCAAACAAGAACGCTGCGGATTGCGGCATTTACCGATCCGATTTACCCGATCCGATCTACCGATCCGATTTACTCGATCCGATCTACCGGTCCGATTTACCCGATCCGGTTTACCCAATCCGATATCCAATCCGATTTATCCAATCATTAAACAACTGAACAGACTGACAAATAAATAATCTTACAAAGAGGGGCTAACTATTACATTAGATACACGCGTCCTGACGAAATTCTATTTCACCCAAGAAAAAATTGTACAGCATCATATTGATTCGTTCAATAAATTCTTGGACACGGGACTTCAAAAAATCATTGATGAACAAAAAATCATCGAAACGGATATCGAAGGAACCTATCTGAAGCTGGGGCGCATCCGCGTCGAATATCCTGTTGTTAAAGAAGCGGACGGAGCGATTGAAAAGCTCTATCCGAACGAGGCCCGCCTTCGCAATCTCTCCTATTCCGCACCGCTGTATTTGGAAATGTCAGTGGTGAAAGAAGGCGTTGAAACGCAGGAAGAACCGATTGAGGCAAATGTCGGCCAGCTGCCGATTATGCTTAAATCCAAAGTATGCAACCTTGTCGGCATGGCCGATGAAGAGAAAATCAAAAACGGCGAAGACCCGTTGGACTGCGGCGGATATTTCATCGTCGGCGGCACCGAGCGCGTTGTCATGACACTCGAAGATTTGGCGCCGAACAAGATATTAACCGAATACGGCGAAAGATACGGCGACAAAATCGAAGTGTCAAAAGTGTTCTCCCAAAAGAAAGGTTACCGCGCGCTTGTTGTCGTTGAGCGCGGGCGCAAATCCCTTTTGGAAGTTTCCTTCCCGTCCATCACCGGAAGACTTAATTTTATCACATTGGTCCGCGCGCTCGGCATTGTGACCGACCAGGACATTGTAACAGCCGTTTCAAGCGACCCGGAAATTGTGAAATTCATGCTTGAAAACCTCGATGAAGCAGAGGTTGATACCATGCAGGCCGCCATTGAAAAAATAGGCGTGCGCGTCGCTGCCGGCCAGGCCCGCGAATACCAAATCAAGCGCGCCAACTATGTTCTTGACAGATACCTGTTGCCGCACCTCGGCGACCGTCCCGAAGACCGTATTTCCAAAGCCAACTTCCTCGCCCGTATGGCAGAATCCTGTTTTGAACTGGCGCTTGGAAAACGAAACGAAGACGACAAAGACCACTACTCCAACAAGCGCTTAAAGCTTGCCGGCGACCTCATGGAAGACCTCTTCCGCGTCTCCTTCAACAAACTTTCACGCGACATCAAATACCAGTTGGAGCGCGCCAGCATGAGAAACCGTGAGTTAAACGTCGCGACAATCGTTCGCGCCGACGTTTTGACCGACAGGCTCCAACACCCGCTCGCCACCGGCAACTGGGTCGGCGGCCGTACCGGCGTCTCTCAGCTGCTTGACAGAAACGATCACATCTCAACCCTTTCCCACCTCCGCCGCGTGATTTCACCGCTTTCCCGCGCTCAGCCGCACTTCGAAGCCCGTGACTTGCACCCGACACAGTGGGGCCGCCTCTGCCCTTCGGAAACGCCTGAAGGTCCGAACTGCGGTCTTGTGAAGAATTTTGCCGAAATGGTGGAACTTTCCACAGGCGTTGACGACATCGAACCGATCAAACTCATGCTTTACAACCTCGGCGTCGAGAAATTCCGGTTCATCCAGCCGGAAATTGTTGAAGTCGTATACGACAGCGCCGAAAAAGAAGAATTCGAAAGCGAATTTGAAGAGAAAGCAATCGGTATCAAAAAGACGGAAAGCGAAGAAGGCGAAGCAATGCCCGAAATTGAAGAGGAAAACAAATCCTCAGAAAGAGACCACGACGTCGATGACGATTTCCTCGGCGGCATGGATTATGAAGGGGGAATTGAAGAATGAGCAAATCAAAAATTTTCTTAGACGGCGAATTGATCGGAACGCACGACGACCCCGAGACGCTTGTCACCGGCATTCGTGAAATGAGACGCAAAGGTTACTTCTCAAAATACTCAAAGCAAATCAACGTCGCTTATTTGGAACACACCAAAGAGGTCATCATTTCAGCCGACATCGGCCGCGCCAGAAGGCCGCTTTTAATCATCGAAAACGGCGAACTTTTGGTCACCGCGGAACACATCGAAAAACTGAAAACGGGCGAATTAAGCTTTGAAGATTTGGTTGACCTTGGCCTCATCGAGTACCTTGACGCCGAAGAAGAAGAAAACGCTTACGTCGCTTTGCGCGAAAGAGAATTAAACTTCCGCCACACCCACATGGAACTCTCGCCCGACTTGATTTTAGGCATCTGTACCGGCATGATTCCGTATCCCGAACACAATGCCGCCCCGCGTTGTACGATGGGCGCCGCCATGATTAAGCAGTGTATCGGCGTGTCAACGGCCAACCACAAATTAAGGCCCGACACCCGCGCCAACATTTTGCATTACCCGCAGCGCGCCATGACCTACACGCAGACCTGTGAAGCCATCGGCTTTGACGACAGGCCCGCCGGTCAAAACTTCGTTGTCGCCATCCTCTCTTATGAAGGCTACAACATTGAAGACGCTCTCGTTTTCAACAGAGGCTCCATCGAAAGAGGCCTCGGCCGCAGCCACTTTATCCGTACCTTTGAAGGCGAAGAACGCCGCTACCCCGGCGGTCAGGAAGACAAATTCGAGATTCCCGACTCCGAATACCGCGGTTCCCGAAGCGCCGAATCTTACGCCGAACTTGACGAAGACGGTTTGGTCAACCCCGAAACAAGCGCCGCGCCGAACGCGGTTTTAATCGGTAAGACAAGCCCGCCGCGTTTCCTTGAAGAAAACACCGGCCTTGATTCAGGTTTCGGGCAGCAGAGGCGTGAAAGCTCCGTCACTATGCGTTCCAACGAAAAAGGTATCGTTGACACTGTCATATTAACGGAATCCATCAACGGCACCCGTTTGGCCAAAGTCAAAGTCAGAGACGAGCGCGTCCCCGACATCGGTGACAAATTCGCTTCCAGACACGGCCAAAAAGGCGTTATCGGCCTGAAAGTGAACATCGCCGACATGCCGTTTACAGAATCCGGTTTATCCCCCGACTTAATGATCAACCCGCACGCGATTCCTTCGCGTATGACTGTCGGTCACGTTTTGGAAATGATCGGCGGCAAAGTCGGTTCAATGGAAGGGCGCCGCATCGACTCGACCGCTTTCTCCGCGGCCGAAGAAGGAGGCGACAATGAAGAAAAACTCAGGTCCACGCTCATGAAATACGGCTTTGCCCACACCGGCAAAGAAGTGTTCTATGACGGCGTGACCGGAAAAATGATTCCGGCCGATGTGTTCGTCGGCGTTATTCTTTATCAGAAACTTCACCACATGGTCACTTCAAAAATGCACGCCAGATCCCGCGGTCCCGTTCAGGTGCTCACCCGCCAGCCGACCGAAGGCCGCGCCAGAGAAGGCGGTTTGCGTTTCGGTGAAATGGAGCGTGACGTTCTTGTCGGCCACGGCGCCGCCATGTGCCTGAAAGAAAGATTATTGGAAGAGTCAGACAAAGACGAAGAATACGTCTGCAGCAGCTGCGGTATGATTGCGACATTCGACAACCAGAGAAAGACGGCTGTCTGTCCCAACTGCGGCGCTGACACCGACATCTACCTTGTCGAAATGAGTTACTCGTTCAAGCTCCTGCTTGATGAAATTAAATCCCTCGGCGTCGCGCCGAGAATGGAACTTGAGGACGCGGTGTAATCATGTTAAAGAAAAGAGTTCAACAGATTCCGAAAAGAATTTCCGCCATCAAATTCGGTTTGCTTTCTCCCAGAGAAATCCGAAACATGAGCGCAACCAATGTGATTACCGCCGACACCTATGATGAGGACGGCTTTCCCATCGAAATGGGTCTTATGGACACGCGCCTCGGCGTGATTGACCCCGGCCTTCGATGCAAAACCTGTCACTCCAAAGCCGGCGAATGCCCCGGCCACTTCGGTCATATCGAGTTGGTCGTTCCGGTCATTCACGTCGGTTTTAACAAAACCATCCGAAAGCTTCTCCGCTCTGTCTGCTGCAAGTGCAGCCGCCTGCTTTTGGATGAAAAACAAAAATCGACTTATTTGTCTCAGCTCAACGCTGTCATTGATATCGGCCACATGCCTGATGATTTAATCAATGAAGTGTACAAAGAAGCCGCCAAGGTCAAGAAATGCCCGTACTGCGATGCCGAACAAAACGACATCAAATTCGAGAAGCCGACCGAATACATCGAAAACGGCGAACGCTTGACGCCAACCGAAATCCGCGACCGCTTTGAAAACGTGCCCGACGACGACATCCGCGTGATTGGCATGGACCCCGTTAACGCGCGTCCCGAATGGATGATTTTAACCGTCCTGCCGGTTCTGCCGGTGACGGTCCGCCCGTCCATTACGCTTGAATCCGGTCAGCGCAGTGAAGACGACCTGACGCACAAGCTTGTCGATATTATCAGAATCAACCAAAGATTCCAGGAAAACAGAGACGCCGGCGCTCCCCAACTCATTATTGAGGACTTATGGGAACTTTTACAGTACCACGTGACGACGTTTTTTGACAACTCCGTCTCAGGCATTCCGCCCGCCAGACACAGGTCAGGCCGCCCGCTCAAGACGCTTTCCCAGCGTTTGAAAGGCAAGGACGGCCGTTTCAGAGGCAGTCTGTCAGGCAAACGTGTCAACTTCTCCGCCCGTACCGTTATTTCACCGGACCCTGATTTGAGCATCAACGAAGTCGGCGTGCCGCTTCCGATTGCGCTCATTCTGACAATTCCCGAACACGTCACCGAACGCAACACCGATTTCCTCAAAGAACACATCCGCCGCGGCCCGATCAATTATCCGGGCGCGAACTATGTGATTCGTTCCGACGGCGGCCGTATCAAGATTACGGACATCAATCAGGAAGACCTCTGCGAAAAGCTGGAATACGGCTGGATCGTTGAGCGCCACCTCCGCGACGGCGATGTCGTTTTGTTCAACCGTCAGCCGTCTTTGCACAAGATGAGTATTATGGCCCACAGCGTTAAAGTGCTGGACGGCAAGACATTCCGTATGAACCCGGCCGTCTGCCCGCCGTACAACGCCGACTTTGACGGTGACGAAATGAACATGCACGTGCTGCAAACCGAAGAAGCCCGCGCCGAAGCCAAGATTTTGCTTCAGGTTCAGGAAAACATCCTGTCCCCGCGTTTCGGCGGTCCCATCGTCGGCGGTATCCACGACCACATTTCCGGTATGTTCCTTTTG
>WRCE01000043.1 GCA_009784005.1 Candidatus Methanimicrococcus labiotermitis | reverse complement strand
TTCTTCACTTCATCGCTGACGCGGCCCGGTATCGTTTCTGTGCCATAGCCTTGACTCTCGCCAAACGTTCTTCACAAACGTCCGCAAATTTGAAAGAGGGTGGGGAGACTTTCCTCAGGAAACCAAATTCCCGCGGCCGCCCTGCCGCTCCCGCGCAAAAGAAAAAGGAAAGCGGAATATTTAAAAATTCGCTTTGTACTCAATTCCGGCTCTCAATCCGGCCTTTCAATTCAAATTCAGCCTCTCAATACGGCCTTTCAATTCAAATTCAGCCTCTCAATCCCGTCTTTCAATTCAATCTCTCGATTCAATCTCTCGATTCAATCTCTCGATTCATCTCTCGGTTCATCTCTCGATTCATCTCTCGATTCATCTCTCGGTTCATCTTTCGATTCATTCTCATGAATAACTTTTTTACCCTTCGTCATCGGCACGACCGTCAGCTCCGCTTTATCAAAAACGGCTGTCAGCGGGTCGGATTCCGAAATTCTGTCCATCGTCACCGCCAGCGCGGCAACTTCCGAGTGCGGCTGGTTGCCCACAGCAACGTTCCAGTCCGCCAATTCATAAACTTCGCCGGGAACTTTTTCGGCGCCGACGATGATCATCAGTTTTTTCTGTTCTTTCAACTCGGGAACGACTGCGGGAAGATTAATGCCGTACATGGACAAATGACAGACTTTTCCGCCGTCTTCCTTCCACTTTTCGATTTCCTTTTTCATATTCACATTGTTTTTTACAAAAAAGTCGCCGCCCCAGCGGCTTGTCATTTCGGTGATATTTTCCGTGATTTTTTTGTCATCGGACGCTAAAAGCATACCGCAGGCGCCAAGCGCGCGCGCCGTGAGGCCGACGTGCGTCGTGATACGCTTGTCTCTTTCGGGGCGGTGGCCCAAACGCAGGACAACAATCTCTTTAGAAGTCACAGAAGTCTCAGAAGTCATAGAAGTCATAGAAGCCATTTCATTCATCTCAATTGGAAATCAATTGTTACACCATATAACATTTAAATGATTGCCGCATGTTTTACGCAAAAATAAATTAATATTCGTATCTGTGAGATAATCTTAAATATGGTAAAGATATTATAAATTTGGATGATAAACTATTATCTTCATGATATACTGATTACCGGAAATTTGCGCCTGATGTAAGCCGGATGCAAAAACGTGCAAAGATATGCAACAAGCGACACGTAACAAGCGACGCGTGACATGAAACACACGACATGAAACACGCGAATAAAGGAAAGGCATATCCAAGCAATTATAAAACCAAATTCGACTGAATTTTTATTATATAAACAAAGGTTTATCAGTTATCCGCTACATTTAATTATTTCATTAGATTCAACGGAATCATAATCTCAATAAACTCGGAAACGACAGACTCATAATCTGACAGACCCGTAATCAACAGACCCATAATCTGACAGACTCATAATCAGCAGACGCATAATATTTTTAAAACGGTTTAACTTAAAAAAACAGAATAAGGTGATGGTTTTGGACTTAGAACGATTTATCAAAAAAGCAGGTAGAATTATACGCCGAAACCGCACGGTTTACGACTTTTTGGAAGCCATGGCAATCGCGCTTGCTATGCTTCTTGGTTCTGTCTATTTCAACCTCAATGAACTTTTCAAACATTTTTCAATAACGGAACCCTATGTCGGATTACAGCCGAACATTCCACTCTTAGAAGTGAACTATGAAACAATTTTCACATTCTCCATCGCAGTATTCTTAGCGCTGCTGCTCATGGAGCTTTACAGTTACTACAGAAAAGCCGTTTACAGAAAACGCAATAAAGCGCTGCCGAAACGTGAAAAACCGGCCGACATCGTTGAACGCTCCTATCCCGGATTGAAGGACCGTTTAAAAACAGCTTACGACACGCGCGCGGACGATACCATCATTGCCGCCGACCTCAATAAATCCGTGTCGCGCGATGTTCACTCCGTGACAGCGGCAGGTATGCTTGATTTGAAAAGATTAACCTTCAGCGCGGCCGCAATCGTTGTTTGCGGGATGCTTTTAGCAACCGTGGCCTTTACGGGCATCACATCCCCGTACACGCCGGATGACGTCTTTGACAGATTCCCGAACGGAACGATAACACTGCCGCCATTGACGCCGGAAGAACCGGAAGGCAACAACTCATCAAGCCCACCGACGATGACGCCGCCGATTTCAACAGCCCCCGGCATAGATATAGACATAACGCTTCCCCCCGGCACCGGCGCGGGACCCGGCGACTTGCTTGAAAACAACACGAATAATACCTATCACCCCTCCCAATACTACCCCCCTGAAAGCCTCAGTTCCACCCATTATTATGAATTTTTGCCGGAAGGGTATGAAGACATCATTAAAGACTACTTCAAAAGATTGGCGGAGCAAAGCTGATCGGCTGCTTGTTTATTCTATTCATCCAATTTATTTAATTTATTCAACTCATATCGAATTCACATCAGATTCATATCAAATTCACATTTAATTCATATTTAATTCATCAATCTTATCAACATTAATCAGAATCACTGACAATAATCAGAAATTTAAAAATACAGAGGAAATAAACATGGAACCGGAATACCGAGACGAAGATAGCTCTTATGCGCCCGCGGAAGACACCATTGTCAGATCCCGAAAAGAGGAAACATTTATTGAGCCGGAATACCAAGACGAAGAGATCACTTATGAGCCGGCCAGACCCTCTTACAGGCCCTCTTTCAGATTAGCCGATGAGCCCGACGAGTCTCCTGTTGAAACCTCTGACGAATCCTCAGATGAAACCTTTGACGAGTCTGATGAAACATTTGACGAATCTGATGAAACATTTGACGAATCTGATGAAACATTTGACGAATCCTCTGATGAAACCTTTGAAGAATCTGATGAATACTCTTTTGAATCCTCTGATGAAACATTTGACGAGTCTGAAGAATTCGCTTTTGAATCCTCTGATGAAACATTTGACGAGTCTGAAGAATTCGCTTTTGAATCCTCTGATGAAACATTTGACGAGTCTGAAGAATTCGCTTTTGAATCCTCTGACGAAACCTTTGGCGAGTCTGATGAATTCGCTTTCGAATCCTCTAACGAAACATTTGACGAGTCGGATGAATTCGCTTTCGAATCCTCTAATGAAACATTTGACGAATCTGATGAATTCGCTTTCGAATCCTCTAACGAAACATTTGACGAGTCGGATGAATTCGCTTTCGAATCCTCTAATGAAACATTTGACGAATCTGATGAATTCGCTTTTGAATCCTCTAACGAAACCTTTGACGAGTCTGATGAATTCGCTTTCGAATCATCTGATGAAACATTTGACGGGTCTGATGAATCCTCTTTCGAGTCCTCGGATGAAACGGCTTACGAGTTACCTGAAGAAACCACTTACAAGTCCCCTGAAAAGACCGCCAAAGAACCGGTCGACAACTTTTCATATGTGGCAGCCGGTTCCGCCGTTTCTGCAGCTTCTGCCGGTTCCGCCGCTTCTGCCGGTTCCGCCGCTTCTGCAAGTCCCGCCCGTTCCGTTGCGCCGCCCTCACGAGCCCCTGCAGAGCAGGAGGCGCCTTCGCTTGCTAAAACTTACGAAAACGCCGGCAAGATTTTCTCACTCCTTTTTGATGAAATCGGAAAAGTCATTGTCGGTCAGGAAAAAACCGTTGAGCAGGTCCTCATCGCTCTCTTATGCAACGGCCACGCCCTTTTGGAAAGTAACCCGGGCCTCGGCAAAACCTTAACAATTTCCACGATTTCAAAAGTCGTTGACCTCTCCTTTAACCGTATCCAGTGTACGCCCGACTTGATGCCGGCCGATATCACAGGTACCACCATCGTTGAAGAATACGGCGGCAGCAAATCCTTCCGTTTTGAACAGGGGCCGGTTTTCGCCAACATCGTTTTGGCTGACGAAATTAACCGCGCGTCCCCGAAAACGCAGTCCGCGCTTTTAGAAGCCATGCAGGAAAAGCAGGTGACCGTTGCCGGCCACACCTATCCGCTGGACAGACCGTTTTTCGTTTTGGCAACACAAAACCCGATTGAGCAGGAAGGAACATATCCGCTTCCCGAAGCTCAGCTTGACCGCTTCCTCTTAAAAATATTGGTGCCGTATCCGAATTACGAAGAAGAACTTGAAATCGTCAGCCGCTACACCGCGCAGACAACGCCTGAAACAACGCGCGGCATCACAAAAGAAACATTAACGAACCTTCAAAGACTGACCCGCGACGTGCCGATTTCAAACGACCTGAAAACCCAAACCATTCAGCTCGTCATAAAAACGCGCGAAGGCGGCGCCATCGAATACGGCGCATCTCCGCGCGCTTCAATCGCGCTGATTCTGGCCGCCAAAGCCCGCGCCTTAATCCGCGGCCGCAATTATGTCTCACAAGAAGACATCGTGACAATGGCATACCCCGTCTTGAGACACAGAATTATCCTCAGCTTTGAAGCCGAACGCGTGGGCGTAACGCCCGATGACGCAATCGAAGACTTGCTTGCCGATATGGGACTGATAGAAGCCCGCAAAAAACCCGAAGACAGCGAAAAGTCCGGCGGCGGATTGAAGTCCAAACTCTCCAAATTCGGAAAGAACTGAAAAAAGCAAGGAAACGAAAGCAACGTTTTCAAACAATTGCACCGGTTTTCAAATGCACACTCCGATGAAAAAATATGGCAAAAGCAAGACACAATATTGATATCGAGTTTCTCAGGCAGCTTGACCGCTATAACATGGCCATCCGAAAGCGCGTGTCAGCCGTTTACGCCGGAAACCGCCGGTCCACCCGCGTCGGCAAGGGTATCGACACGGTCGGTTATCGCGAATATTATTACGGCGACGAAATGAAAGACATCGACTGGAAAGCTTATTCCAGAACCGAAAAGCTTTACGTCCGCCAGTTTGAAGAAGAAAAAACGCTTACGGCGCATATCTTACTGGACGCCAGCAAGAGTATGGATTATCCGATCAACGCGATAACGAAATACGAATACGCCGCAATGATGGCGCTTGCCGTCGCTTACAGCGTTTCCCGCAAGAACGATAAATACGCGATTTCCACGTTCAACGAAGAAATCGACATCAATGCGCCCAAGCGCGGCATGAGGCATCTGCTGGAATTGACGGAAAGACTGGCGGAACAGACGCTGGAAGGCACAACCGACATGGACGTCGTGACGCATAAATATGAGCGGCTGATTAAATCCCGTTCACTGGTTGTCATTATTTCCGATTTCATGGAAGATTTCAAACACATCGAATCCACCGTTTTGAGACTTGCCGGCAACGACTTAATTTTAATACAAATTCTTGACCCGTTTGAGAAAGATCTGCCGATTAGAGGCGATTCGCGCTTTTACGACATGGAAACGGGCGATGAGATGAAAACATACATCAGCGACGGATTCCGTAACAACTATCTACGGGAACTGGAAAGGCACAACGCCGCCATTGACGGGATTTGCAAAAAAACAGGCGCCGCGTTTTACTCAATCACAACGGACGTACCCGTGTTTGAATCCTTTTTGCGTATCATTGACAGGAGCGGATGAACATGGCGATTGCAGACACTTTGGCCTCATTTCCTTTTATCTTTCCGCTGGCGCTTCTCGGACTATTGTCAATTATTCCGCTGATCATTTTATACATGCTCCTCCCGAAACCCTTCAAAATCAGCATGCCGTCCGTCATGTTTTTAGTCAGGACGGAAGAGTCCCGAGAAAAAATATATTCATCCATCACAAAACTCGTCAAGGACCCGCTCTTTATCATCCAGCTTTTTGTTTTAATCATGCTGGCTCTTGCGGCCGCCGGCCCTTACATCTTATCCTACGACACGCACAGCGACGAAAGCACAGTCATCATCATCGACGCGTCCGGCAGTATGCAAACCAACGGCCGTTTTGAAGATGCCAAACGCGACGCTGTCCGCCATCTCGGCCAAGTGAATACAATCATTTTGGCAAGCTCCGTTCCAATCATGGTTGCCGAAAATGTCAGCGCGGCGGAAGCCGAGAGCATTATCAGGAATCTGACGCCGAAAGCCGTTACGGCCGATATCGGGTCGGCGATGGCGACGGGAGCGAACGCCCTCTCCGCGAAAGGCGGGGTGATGTATGTCTTTTCCGACTTCACGTCTTGGGACGGGATAAGCCCGATGGAAGCCAAAAACCTTCTCGGAAGCGGACTTGATATCAACCTTATGCCTTACGGAACGCCCACTGACAACAATTTGGCCATCGTTAACGGTTATTTGGAAAAGTCAAACGGCACTTACAATTATCATTTCATGGTTCGCAATTACGCGAACAGCCCCAGAACAGTGACCGCCAACGTGACGACAACGGCCCCCAACGGCACACAAATGCCTTTTAGGCCGATGACGCTGGTCGTTCCGGGCAACGGCGCCGAGACGTTTGTTTTGAACAATGTCCAAAGCGGCACGACCGAAATTCGAATGATAGTAAACGATTCATTGGCGGAAGACAACGCCGCGTACATATCTATTCCCAATTCACAAGCCGCGAGAGCGCTGTACATTTCAGACCCTGATGTCTCAGGAAAACTACCGTCCCAAATCGCGCTGGAACTGATTCCCGGATTAACGCTGACAAGCGTCGTTGAAGTCCCAGAATTCATATCAGCGGATTATCATTTCGTTGTGGTCAACATGGGCGTTCATGTTTTGGAAGCGGCGGAGACCGATGCGCTTCACGCTTACGTCATGAACGGCGGCAATGTCGTTTTCATCGCCGGCGAATACTTAGAGGCGGCGAACCAAACAGTCAATCTGTCAAGGATGCTTCCGGCACGTATTGACACGACTGTCGAGATGTTGGCAGGCAAGCAGATTTACGCAATCGGCGGCGACCTGACCAGCGATTTGGATTTGAATGACGTTTACGTCAAGAAATATTTAAACGCGGAGATACGAAACGCGACGACGACGATTTACCCCGTGATGACCATGGAAGGGGTTCCGATTGTGGCTTACGGCCCTTACGGAAACGGAACTGTCTTTTATTTCGGTTTAAATGACCATGCGGGCGATGACGCTTGGAACAACTTCGCCAGTTTCCCCGAATTCCCGGTCTTTTGGATACGCATCGCGAATTACTTCACGGGCATCGGCGATATTTCCGAATACAACGTCAGAGCCGGCACAATCATGGCGCTTTCGGAAAACATGGAAATTATTACGCCGGAAGGCAGAATCATCACCAACCGCGTTCTTTTCGACAAGGCGGGCATTTATACGGTCGGTCAGAAAAAGATTGCCGTGAATATGTACAATGACAAAGAGTCCAATACGCTTCTGCAGCGGCAGGCCGGCATCGAAAGCGACGGCAACGGTGCCGACGGGCCTCAGACACTGTATGAAATTAAAAATAATTACTTCTACATCTTTGCAATACTGGCGGCGCTGCTGATTTTCGCGGAGCTTTACTTACTCAGGAAACGGAGGGAGATTTAATGGCAATTCCCGCATTTTATTTTGAAGCGCGTTACTTCCTTTTGCTTCTCATTCCGGCTATAATAATCGGCCTGTATTTCTTCAGGAAAGCTATGGGCAAAAAGCAGAAGGTATTGGTGGGAACGCGCGCGATTATTTGCGTTTTGCTCATTATCGCTTTGGCGAATCCGGTAACATTTTTGACGGTGACGCGAACAGACCACAACCCTGAGATGGTGTTGATTTCAGACACAACGGACAGCATGAGTTATTTCTCAAGAGGCGCGGGCCAAGAGTTGTATGAATACTTCTCCGGTCGTTTTAATGTCAAATACGACATAATATCCGGCAACCACACGGCGCTGGGCGAAAAGATAATTCAGTACGCTGACGGAAGGAATCAAATTGTCTTAGTCACCGACGGCAACAGCAATTTCGGGGAAGAACTTGACAGGGCGATTGGCGTTGCCGTTCAGACCAATACAACGGTCTCGGCCGTTATTCCCGACTTGATTCGAAACGACTTGAGCGTTGAAATCACCGGCGACAAAAACGTCATTCGCGGGAACGACCAAGAGTTTACGGTTGTTGTCAGGCAGGCAGGCCGCTCAGATAATCCGGTTACTTTCAGCTATGAAATTGCCAAGAACGGCGTTATTTTCCAAAGAAGTCCAAGACCGATCACAATGACCGATACGGAAATATCTATTCCGTTCACGACGAATTTCTCCGCCCTCGGCGCTCAGACCCTGACGGTGACGATTAATTCCCCTCAGGACACCAATCCTGTCAACAACGCTTTTACGAAATCCGTTTATGTTATTGAGAAACCCAATGTTTTGGTTGTCACTTCCGAGCCGACCGCTTCTCTGACGCAGGTCATCGGAACGCTTTACAATGTCACGGTCGTCGCCAATTTGGCGGAATTCGGCAGCATTGCAAACTTCGAAAGAGCGTTAAACGCTTCAAAGACAGTTGTTTTGGACAACATGTATATCGGCAACATCACCGAAGAGCAAACCGAAGCGCTGAAGCGGTACGTTGCGGACGGCGGCGGTTTGGTCGTTGTCGGCGGCGCCAACTCTTACGGATTCATGCCCGGCGAAGGCAACAGTTATTTGAACACCTCGTTTGAAAAGCTGCTTCCGGTTATTTCTATCCCGTCGAATTGGGAAGGCGCGCAGGATGTTTATCTGTTTCTTGACGTTTCGGCAAGCGCCGAAGCACCTGTTCCCGGCGCGGCAAACAATGAAACGCTTGTATCAAGCATGAAAGCGACCGCCGTTAATATCATTGAACATGACTTTTTCAAAGAGGCGAATATCACTTATTTCCCAATCGGCAGTTCCTCCCGTGAGGACGGCGGTGAATTCTTTTTCGCAGGCAACCCCAGAGAACTGCAACAGCTGCTGAAAGAAATCGAAGACTTAAAAACGGGCGACGGCGCCACTGACATTGTCAGTACGTTTGAGAGAGCGAACGAGGTTATGGACAACAGAACAGGTCAGCCGTTAGTCATTATCATCACGGACGGCAATCTCCTTCACAGAAGAACTTACAATGAATTGCTGAGGGCAACGAATTCGGTTGACAAATACGATGCCACCATTCTTTTTATGAACATTTACACGAACAATTCCAAGAGGCCGGGCCAATTCAATGACTCCAGAGGACGAATTTACGGCCAGTCTCTGATGCGGGATTACAGAGGCGACGGTCTCTATGCCGAATCAAACAGAGGACTGCCGATTTATCCTGATTTCAGGCAGCTGTTTGGCGGCAACAACACCGATAACGATGATAATGTGACAAAGGCGTTCCTCTATATCGCCAATCCGAAGCATTTTATTGTTCAAAGATTGAATCTTACCGGAACCGAAATCAGCGGCTATAATGACGTGACGCCGAAAGCCGGCTCTGATAAGCTTGTGATTGCCAGCGACGGTTCGCCGATTTTAACGGTTTGGCGTTACGGCCTGGGCCGAGTCGCGTCTCTGACAACAGATAACGGTATCGGTCGCGGCAATTTTTGGGCGCCTGATCTGTACACGGCCCCGGGGTCTAAACTGGTGTCGTCAACGACGAATTGGGTCATAGGCGACCCGAATAAGGAAAGCGGTCTTGTCATCGATTGCCCCGATACGCATGTCGGCATTCCCGTCACGCTGCGCGTTCAAATGTATGACGCGGGCGTCCCTGTTTTGATGCTGAACGGCCGGCCGCTCCCCCTGACAATGGAGTCAAAAGACGTTTATGTGGCCGAGTTGGTTTTTGACCGCGCCGGCATTTACAACGTCTCGGGCTATCCAATCGTTGTCAATTATCCGATTGAATACAAAAACATCGGCGTTAACCCTGATTTGCGCAAACTGGTTGAATCCACCGGCGGAAATATTTACACGGTCACAGAGGCCAAAGCGCTGTATATCAGCGAAAACGGCGAAACAGCCACTTATAAAACCAAAGAGGCCATCAGCTTTAACGTATATTTGCTGCTGCTGGCGCTCGCAATCTTCCTCGCCGAAGTCATATACCGCCGCATGCGCGAAATCAGAGAGCTGAAGCGCCTGCATGAAGAATACGACAAGCGAGAAGCTGAAGGCGAGTACATGATGCGCCCTGACATGTCGCAATTCAAGCGCCAAAACGACATGGTCGCTGACGCGAAAGACGACGCCCGAAATTTCTTGGCGAAAATCAAAGAAAAGTCCGGCGGGAAAAAGTAATAAGTAAAAAGTAATGTGAAAAGCAATGTGAATTTCAATTCGCGATTTGCGTTTTGATTCACAGCTTTTCGTTTAAATCCGCCTTTTTCATTTCATCTCCCATCCTCTCATTTTTGCCTGCATCTTTGTTCCGATCCGCGCGTTACCGGTGAGCGGCAATGATGTGACCAAAATGAAAAAAACGAAAAGGGATTGCCACCCTTATTTTACTCTTATTTTCATTATTTCGAGTGGTAAAAAATGGTGAAAGACACTGGTTCAGAGAAATACCGGATTTTTAATTATGGCAAATTCGCCATAATTAAAATCAGGATGCCTTCGTTTTTGAGGAGACTGAGAGTTGCGTCAGAACACCTGATGATTTCATTGTTTTATCAGCGGCAAAGGTTTTTCTCAATATAATTTTCCGTAATTTTGTTCTTTCTCTTCTTCCGCTTCGGCTTTTTTTCGTTTTACGATCATTCCGATCCACATCATAAAAGAAGGCGCAGGTGCTAAAATAAGACCATGGATCAGACGATCTGTCGGATCATATACCGCTCCGGAATTTTCAAACACGACCCAAAAGAATGACCAAAGTGAGAAAATCGACATTCCGCCTATAAGGATGACTGATATGATAAGCAGATTTAATAAACCAAGAACGGTCGTAAAATCCATCATCACATTCATTGTGTTTTGTAAGTACCTTTTTCCGACCCAAAAATACAGGTATAACGATATTATTCCACAAAACACCGCAACCACGGATGACACAACCATTGACGCATTAATAAGCGGTAAAATGCCGATGATTATTCCCATGGTAATCAGGCACAGGCATACATGTACACCGAGAGCGATAAAACCATTCTTTAAGAGTAGTGTCAACATATTCGTATTATTTTCCATTGGTATTTCTCCTATTATTTGACCCTGTAGGCACTTTCATTTTTATAATCATTATCATCAACTAAAATAACGGGAACAAAATATCTTTTCTTTTGACCCACTTGATTAATCAGAATCTCCATTGTTTTATGAGACACAATCAAAAATTTCTGAGAGAAATAAGGCATCCCACTGCTCGAACCGATATATTCAGCTGTTTTATTGAAATCTGAAGCGCCGGCTATAGCAGACACATCATAACGGACAACACCATCGCTGATATAATATCCATATTCTAACAAATGAGCAGGTCTTTCTTTAATCTTTGTTTGGTACGACATCTTAGGCATTTCCGATGTCGGAACAATTTGATAGTAGTTAACTGATTGTTGTTTTGTTTTTTTATCCCGAACACTTCTGGTTTCATATCCCGTCAACTTGTTATCTTCGAATATTCGGAGCACTTTTGAGCTGACAATAACAGCGCCGAGGGTCGTAAATAGAAGTTCGGGCCCCTTCTTATTTAAATCAATTTCTAAATCATTTTTCTGATATCGAATGCAATGACGAGATGGATTCGGTAAAATGCCATAAGAATCGGTGATGGCAGGAAGATTATACGGATTCTGAAAGTAGTCGATAGCATTACACACGGGTCTGAAAAGGTACAGTTTATGCTCCATAAAATTCGGTTGACATTCCGGCGGTAAATCGTTTCTCAAAAGACTACTAAACATAAGGATGGTCAACAAACTTCCGAACAATGAAAAAGCGGTTAGAATAATGGCTGAAGTTACATTTAATTCGTGAAGGTAAGGTGAATATAATGAAATAAGGCGAGATACAATCATCAGAAAAATGATATTGAAAACGGAGGCTCCCGGAAGCAAGACAAAAAGGCGAATCGGAAAAAGATTCAGTTTTTGGTTTGAAAAAAACAAAAAGTTCTTTCTGAATGCTAAATAGAATCCCGGAAGAACTGAAGCAAATAACGGGAGGAGGAGAAGACGAATATTAGATAGAATGTCCCCCATAGGGTATATAAAAATATAGGACATAAATATGAGGAAATAAAAGCAAGGCATTGCAGCCAAAAAGCAAAAATCCAATAGTTCCGGTTCCATGATCCATATCCTTTTAGAATGGAAATAGATTTGATCCAAAAGTAGAACCGCAAAAAAGATTGGCAAATATAAGAGTGATGCATATATAATAAGTTCATAAAACGGCAGAAAACGGAAAACGTAAATAAAAATGACTAACCCAATTATTCCGGCAATTGCGATTTTAGATTTTCGATTCATGGATTAACCTCGTGAAACGTGTTAATACTTTCTCAGTCAAGAATTCAGATGTTTTAAAACGATTACATACACATTTACAGTTGAACGATTATGATTTGAACATCTAAGTAGTTAGATGTTCAAATCATTAACCTATGTTTCTTTTATTTTCATAAGTCGATTTGCTGATTTAATTAGAATAGAGATTTAACCCAATTACTGGCCGTATTGTAAGTGTTACTGGCAGTATTGTAAGCATTCGACGTACCGGTAACAACACTATTAACAGCATTACTGGCAGTATTACTAACAGTCGTTGTTACAACTGAAGGAGCGATTCTTGGAGCAATTTCTTTGATTGCTGGAGAAATATTAACTTTAGATATAACCGTTGCTACAGGCTTACCAACAGCGGATGTAGCCGCAGGACCTAATAAGACACCTACAGCACCACCAACAAAATCACCGATGATCTTTCCTCCATCAACTGCATAAGTCCAAGTATTACTTCCTCCATTCAATATATTTTCAACGGCTCTCCCTGCCACACCGCCTGCAGCGTTTCCGATACCCCCGTAAAGGGATAGAACAGCACCACTTGCAACTTGGTTTGCGGCACCAGCCCCAAGCATATTATAACCAATGGCTGTACTGGCGGGCGCTGCAAGGCCACCTGTTGCAAAGACACTAATACCTGCCCCCATTGTTAAACCTGCAACACCTCCGGCAACAGCACCGCCTACGGCATGAGCTCCAACAGAACCCCAATTTACATCGTCGCTTTGGGCAAAAGCAATAACTGAAGTTACATCCCTATTCCGAATATCACTCCAAATGCTACCGCCTGCGGCGTTGTACTGCCTAATAAATTCACCGCCTCCACCAACTATCCCTCCGGCAATAGCTCCGGCTGCGGTTGTTGCGACAATTAATGGTATATGCCCGTCAGGGTCAGTATACTTCACAGGATTATTGTAACAATAAGAATATCTGTTCAAAGACTGCGGATTATATACATTCGGAATCACCGAATCTGCTTGTGTAAAAACAAACGTTTGCGGATTATAATATCTCGCCTCGAAATAATACAAACCGATTTCCGAATCCAACTCTTTTCCGGTAAATGTGTATTTTTCAGTACCGCCTTCACGGTGAGCGCCGAACGGATAATACAAAGTATGTTCAACCAATTGGCCGCTTTCATCCATTATGACGTTTGCTGAACCCAGATGGTCATTCAGATACCAGAACATG
>WRCE01000042.1 GCA_009784005.1 Candidatus Methanimicrococcus labiotermitis | reverse complement strand
CTTTGCTTTGCCAAACCTTTGCTTGCCAAACCTTTGCTTTGCCAAACCTTTGCTTGCCAAACCTTCGCTTTGCCACCTTTGCTTTGCCACCTTTGCTTTGCCAAACCTTTGCTTTGCCACCTTTGCTTTGCCAAACCTTTGCTTGCCAAACCTTTGCTTGCCAAACTTTCAGTTTCCAAGCTTTCGATAACAAACTTTCCTGTCCTCGCCTTCATTTTTCAATAACAAGCTTTATGTCTCTGTAATTTCTTTTTTCCTCTGTGTCCAAATTCGATCCCGTCTTTATGGCGAAAAGCGTCCGCCAGATGAAAGTCCGGCGCCGTCCGGCGATACTTTCCCATTCCGTTAATTCAGGCTGCAATCTTCGATGCGTTTTTTGTGATGAATGGAAAAAGAATACGCTTCCCGACGGCTCAATTTCGTCAAGCAAAGACCCGTCTTTTGAAGATATTTGCAAAATCATTGATTTGGCAGCCGACTTTGGCATCGGTTCTTACAACGCGTGGGCTGCCGAGCCGCTGCTTCGCAAGGATTTGCCGGAGATTATGAAATACGCCAAATCCAAAGGTTTGAAGACATTCATGATTACAAACGGCATTTTGCTCAAAAAGAGAATGAATGAGCTGATAGATGTTGATTATATTTCCGTTTCCGTTGACGGGCCGACGGCGACGCGTGAAATCAGGAGAACGGATTATGAAGCAATCATTGACGGTGTCCGTTATGCTTCAGAAAGCGGCCTTTTGAATCAGCCGCTTTTGATAAATTGTGTCATCAGCGCCAAAAATCTGAATGAGGTTGCCGATTTGGCGCATTTTTCCAAAGAACTCGGAAATGTCAAAATGGCGGTGGAACCGATTTATTTATTCCAAAGAATGAATGAAACCGATTGGGATGATTTAATCATCGGCCCGGCTCAGCGGGAAAAGTTCGTTTCATTAATGAATCAATTGATCAAAATGAAAAAAGAAGGCTATCCGCTCATTAATTCCAAAACGTATTTAAAACAAATCCGCGACGGTAAAGCAATTCGAAATTGCCGCGTCGACAAGAGCATATTGGCAATCGACCAACTGAATAACATGTACAATTGCCGGATTCACAACAAACCGCTCGGCGACGTTATTGAAAATTCCGTCTTCGGTGAAAACAACGAAATTATCAAAAACGGCATCACCGGCGTTTGGAACAAAACGAAACAAGAGCGCAAAGAAATGATCAAAAACTGCGAAGGATGCAAATTCTTCGGTTATGCCGAATTAACGCTGATGAACAATTACAACATTGAATCATTCTACGGCTACGACTGGCTTTGATTTTTTGAGATATCCGTCGGTTGATTTACATTATTCAGGTTCGGTATTTTAGTTTAGCATTTTAATTTGCATTTTAATTTGCATTTTAGTTTAGCATTTTAGTTTGCATTTTAGTTTGCATTTTAGTATAGCATTTTAGTATAGCATTTTAGTATTTTTTTAGTATATTGCCTTATTTTATCATTTTAGTTTAATAAAACAGTGCGCTCATCAAAAATTTAACGCCTTTTTCCCGTTTTCTGAAAAACTTTTGGCTGCTATTGTTTCCTCTGATTTTGAAAGAACTCCGTTTTCCTTGATGTTAAAACAATTGTATTTGATTGGATGACATAAAACGCCATCGTTTGACGATACAATCAGTTTGGTTTGACTTAATGTCAGATTTACTTTTTGAACAAGTATTTATCCGAAAACGGTTTTTTATGTTTTGTTTTGTGATTAAAGATGCTTTTGTCTTTTCGATTTCGGTTTAACGGCGGAATCGTTTGGCCGGGCATTTGCATTAAAAGGAGGATTATTACATGTCAATCGTAACAGACGCAAAGAACGGTGTTATCACCGAAGAAATGAGAATCGTTGCACAAAAAGAAGAATTGGACCCGGAATTTGTCAGAAGGGCCATTGCCGCGGGCAGATTAGTTATCCCGATCAGCCCGTATCGCAACGTTAAACTCGCCGGCATCGGCCAGGGCTGCCGTACAAAAATTAACGCTTCAATCGGCGTTTCCTCAGATATTATTGATGTGCAAATGGAAATCGACAAAGCCGTCGCTGCGGAAAAAGCGGGCGCGGACACGTTAATGGAACTCGGCACAGGCGGCGACTTCCTCGGTATCAGAAAAGCCGTTTGTGACGCAATCACACTTCCGGTCGGCTCCGTTCCGCTTTATCAGGCCTTCATTCAGGCGGCTGAAAAATACGGCTCTATCGTCCACATGACAGAAGACGAACTCTTCAAAGCAACCGAAGACCAAGCCAAAGCCGGCACTTGTTTCATGGCAATCCACACCGGTATCAACCAAATTACATTGGACAGATTGAAAAAGCACGGCAGATACGGCGGCCTTTGCTCCCGCGGCGGCGCTTTCATGAGCACTTGGATGCTTCACAACGAAAAAGAAAACCCGCTTTACGCGCAATTCGACTACCTTTGTGAAATTTTGAAGGAACATGAAGTAACGCTCTCAACAGGCAACGGCATGCGCGCGGGCGCCGTCCACGACGCGACTGACCGCGCTCAGGTTCAGGAATTGATTATCAACTCCGAATGCGCTGAAATCGCCCACGACAAATACGACCTTCAGGTCATCGTCGAAGGCCCGGGACACGTTCCGCTCGACCAAATCAAAACCAACGTTCAGCTGATGAAAGTCATGAGCAACTACAAGCCGTTTTACATGCTCGGTCCGCTTGTCACCGACATCGCGCCCGGCTACGACCACATCACAACCGCAATCGGCGCAGCTGTTTCCGCGTCCTACGGCTGTGACTTCCTGTGCTATGTGACACCCGCGGAACATCTGGCTCTCCCCAACCTCGAAGACGTGATTACCGGCGTCAAAACGTCCAAGATTGCCGCTCACATCGGCGACATGATCCGTCTCGGCAAGAGAGACGAGGACTTAGCCATGGCCCGCGCCAGAAGAGACCTGAACTGGGAGAAGAT
This sequence comes from Candidatus Methanimicrococcus labiotermitis, assembly GCA_009784005.1. GTDB lineage: Archaea > Halobacteriota > Methanosarcinia > Methanosarcinales > Methanosarcinaceae > Methanimicrococcus > Methanimicrococcus labiotermitis. The sequence goes on along the minus strand of WRCE01000042.1, from coordinate 10,779 downwards.
GTACGAAATCGCAATCGACGGCGAACACGCAAGAGCTGTCCGCGACAGCCGCGCGCCCGGCGATGATGACGCATGTACAATGTGCGGCGACTTCTGCGCTTTAAAAATCGTCAATCAGCACTACGATTTGGCAAAATGATTCTGATCAATCAAATCAACCAAATCAAATCAACCAAATTAAACCAACCAAATTAAACCAACCGAATTAAACCAACCAAATTAAACCAACCGAATCAAACATAAATTAAATCTAAGTCTAAACTCGGGCAAACGCAACCGAATAAGATGCGATCACGGCATTTTATTCGGTTATGATTTATGATGTATCATTATGGGCGCCGTTCAACCTGACAAGATGTCAGCCGGCAATCCTTTCACATTCATCGGCGTTTGCCCCAAAAACCAGATAAAAAACAATTTTATTCTCCGCAGACCCGATGTCTGACTCAGTCACTTGATTGGGCAAGTCCGCTTTGCTCGAAACGGCCTAACCCGACCATTAAAAACAAAATTTCCAAAAATAAAAAAAATAAAAAAATGAATCCCGGTTTGAACAGGAAGTGACACCATCCCCCTGTGCCGGATTTGTGTTATCGGCAAAGTCTCTGTTTTGCCGATTTCGGAGCGGAGGGGGGTTTCTCTCTGCTCCTCTATTCTCTTTTTTTCGTTCTTTTCGTTTTTTCTCAGTTCTTATCGGTTCTTTTCGATTTCTTTCGACTCTTTTTCGATTTTCTTCGGTTCTTATCGGTTCTTTTCGATTTTCTTCGGTTCTTTTTCGTTCTTTTCGTTTTTTCTCGGCCCTATCGGTTCTCTGAATAACATATTATACAAACGAAGGTTAGGTATTATTATGAGGAAAACTTCACAAAAACTTACCGAGAAACTGAACTACAGAAAAACGCAGTGGGCAATTGTCGGTGCCGCCATTGTATTTGCAGTAATTGTCGGTGCAGTTTTTATGTCAGATAAGGTGGTCAACGCGCCGCTTGCCGAAATGCAAATAACATACATAGATGACCCGGCGTACAGCTTTTCACGCATACAACTTGAATCGGACGAAACGATTTATTCCGACGATACTTTAATGTTGAAAGGAACAATTCCTCCCCGCCGCGGAAAAGAAGTCGGCTACGCTATTGATGATCACGGCGTAAATTGGCGAATTTTTGAATTAAAAGGGTATTCGCGCGAGGAATATTTGCTGATATTTGAGCGTGATAATATGGACGTCGTCAGAATTATGACGACGAACCTGCGCCCTGTTTTCGGGGTATATATTCTTGAAAACGTGACGCGGGAACAGAAGATAACGCGCATGATGTCTGTCACACTTTATCAAGATGGGGCGGCGTTTCTTGCAACGCCGATGATTAGTAGTTTCACCCCAATGGGTTTTCCATGCTATTATTCGTTTGAAAACGGAGAATTGTTGATTTATTATGAGAGAGAGAACGATGACACAATCGCGTTTTTTGATGTCGTTGATGAAAATACATTGATTTTCAGAGAAGCCTATGTGCCGCTGTTCGCTGACGTGGGAGCGCGGTATAACAGAATGAAAACAGAGTGAATGAAAACAGAGTGAATGAAAACAGAGTGAATGATAACAGAATGAAAAAAATCGGATGTAAAAAAGAATAAACAATACTGCCAAGGCTTTATATCCGACATTGCGAGTCAGAATAAAAAAAAACAAAACAGGAAATAATAAATTTCCTGTTTCATTAACATCTTTTTTTCTTTAAACCATCAGAAAACAACGCGAACGGTGTTGCCGTTCAAAACATCATTTTCCGCCACATCGATTCTTGCTTCCGAGTCGCCGGACTTGATGACATAGCTGCTCATCGGCCTGACAGCGAAATTCGTACTGTCGGCAGCGGGGCCCATTGTTGAATACGGAACCCTGAAAGAGAAGTTGCCGTTTGCGTCAGCGGTTGTGCTTTGGACGTAGTTGTAATAACGGAATTGGTTTGTCTGAATCGTCAGCGACAAATCAACAACCGCGTTTGGCTCGGCCGTGCCTGTCAAGACAGCGCCCTCCACATACTCAAAGATTTTCACATAGCCGGTGTTTGAGGTCGAAACATTCATTTCATAATTCTGGTTGTAAATCTGCTTGTAAAGCGATTCCTGTGAACCCATGCTGGATTGAGGCCAATCCGCAATGCTTTCGTAAACGAAACGATACTGTTCCAAACCGTTTCCATCCATCATGTGAAGACGGTACACCATTGAATCGAAATACCTGTCACTGCCGATAATGGATTGATTCCGGCCGTTTATGTTGAGAATAATGCGGTAGTTATCCGTGTCCAGCGTCCAAGCGGTCATCGCGTAGAATTTACTCATGCCCGAAGCCATTTCAATGTCCGTTACAATGTAACGGGCGCCGACATAGCCTTCGCGCGGGTCGATGTCAATCAAATAGCCGGTCGCTTCCTTTTCGCTCTCCGCGACGAAGAACGGCGCAGCGCCCGGAATCATCGGGTCGGTGATATGGCCGCGGCGGCCGCCGACACCAAACTGGAACGGATTGGCGTTGACCATGCGCTGGCCTATGACTTGCAGCCAGTGGCCGTAGTCCCACCAAGAAAGCACGCCGTAGGCGACGCCCGGATATTCAAACGGAACAATACTTACCTGATTCTCGAAAAACTCTATACCCATACCGGGGACCCTGTCGGGAATACCGTCGCCGTCAATGTCTTGGAAAGGCTCTTCGTAAAAGCCGTACCAATCTAAGCCGGGAACAGGCGTGTTGTCTCTCATCCAAAGAGCCGCGTCAACCCAAGCTTCATTCGGCCCGCCGACGCCGGCAGTGTATTGAGTCGTTAATTGGTAAGTCGGCACAAGAATGACACCGAGCGCGACAACCATAACAACGGCGGCAATCACAATCTTTTCATTGCCGTTGTCTCTGTGGATGGCTTTCACTTTTGAAGATTGGCGGCGGCCTTTGGCGGCTTCCTGCTTGGACGAATAAGTCGGAATCGTTTCTTCTTTCTTTTTGCGTCCGTCCTCTGACAGGAAGTTTTTCTTAAAGGTGGCCAGCGCCTCCTCAACTTTGACGATGATTGCCAATTCTCTGACAACCCATGCCGTCAGAATAATCGAAGGCACGATGAAATAGTAACTGAACCTGTTCTGCTGGACCAAAGACCACAGCAAAACGACTGTCCAAACGACCAGTAAAGTCTTTTCCATTCTGTTGTTTTTGACAGCCGAGAAAGCCAGCATCGGAAGAGCGAAAATCCAAATGTAGCCCATCACCGAGAACGACGTATAGATCTTCATGATAGCGCCCGACGCGAAGAGAATAAGGAAGAAGGATGCCGTTCCCGCAATCAAAACAGCTCGTTTATGATTGTCCTTGCGCAAATATTTCGTTGCAAGCAACGGGAGAGTAAAGATCAGCGCGGCAACGATAACCGTAAAGAGCAAAGGAGAAACGATGCTTTGGCCGTACATGTCAGTAAAGAACGGTGAAGCTTCTCCAATCGTCAAAGCGCCGCCCGTTCTTGTGAAGAAACCGACAACGCCGAGTAGAGCGTTTCTGACGGTTGAGGAAATCAAACTGCCGGCAACAGAGCCGACAACAAGAAGGCCTGCCAAAATCGCGGGATAATAGATTTCATTCAATTTCTTCTTTTCCAAAACGTACGACAAAAGGGCCATGAAAGCCATCGCGAGAATGCCTGCGCTCAAAGCCAGAAGGTGAAGCAATTTATATTCGCCGATCTGCGGCGTGATTAAAACGAATAAGAAGTCGATGAGGAAGACAATAATACCCGTGACGGCAATGACTGCCGTTCCCTCTCCTCTTAAGTGGTTAATCATCATTTGGACCGTAATGAAGATACCGATGATGAAAGCGAAGAGAAGAGCACCTTCCCAAACCAGCGTATAGGCAGCCATCGCCGCGCCGGTCAAGGCCGCATAAGGCAGAATCGGTTTGATGGCGGCAATCTTGCCTTTGAATAAATCGTCATAGGTGATGATTTTGTCCTTGGCCTTTATGAGCGCGGCCGCTAAGAAGAAAATCACAATGGTGCTGAAAAGAACTTCGGCGACGTGGTGGTCACTGAAACCGACGATACTTCTTGACAGGAACTGTCCCGGCGCGATTGCCAACAGGAACGCGGAGAAGAGACCAATCGGTCTGCTGTCAAAGATTTTCTTGGCGGCAAAGTAAACGGCAATAACACAAAGAGACGCGAGGAAACACGGCCAGTAGGCGAAAATTGTCATCGCGAACGTTTCTGTGTAGTTTCCGGTGATGAATTGAAGGGCCTTAATCACGGTGGCTGTCAGTATGTCAAAAAGCGGTGCAAATGCCTGATTTGTACCAAACGGATAGGTGGTTGCCGGGTCAAACCACAGCACATTGGGGAAATTGTGAAGGAGGTAATCGATATTGCGCCAGTGATACCACGGGTCGTTTTCGCCGAGGCGAACGAATCCGTTTTCCCAGAAAACACCCTCTCGGGGCCTGATGCGGACAATATATGCCAAGACGGCGGAAATTAAAACGGCAATGCCGTAAAATGCGCTTGTCATCAGGCGATTTTTGTCTTCAAGTATGCTTTTGTCAAAAAATCCTTTCTTTTCGGACTGAGCCGCCTGTTTTTCTTCAATACTGTTTTGTTTCTCCGAGTCTTCGCCGGTTTTTGCGGTAGCCTGCCCATCCGATTCAGTGACGGTAACAGGTCCCGATGTTTCCGGTTCTTCTAAATCACGGTTTTTGGCCGCCGTTGCGGCAGCATCCTGATCTTTTGAAGAACGGCGCTCGGAGGTTTTTCCATGTAAATTTCTTTTCGCCAAGATGATAACCTCTAAATAACCTCTGAAAAAATACGATGAATTTGGTCGTAAATGGTCGTAATGGTTGTAAATAGTCGTAAACAGTAGTAAATAGTAGTAAAGCAACGCCTGCCGAAAGATGTAAGGGGGTGCACCCCGCAGTGCGTCGGTGTGTATTAAATTCCGGTCGTTTTCGGTCACCGCCGTCCGGCGCAAATACACAAGCAAGCCGGCAGCAGAGCCAAACGCCCTTCGTAAGTAAATAATAAAACTGCGCAAGTTATTTAATTCTATCTTAATTTATTAAAGGCAGACGGGGGCGATTATTTCGCCGGTTTTATCCGGGGTTAATTTTGGGTTAATTTGGGGTTTATTTTTAGGTTTGTTTTTTTCTACTCGGTTTAATGTTTTGTTTGTTTTCACCTTGTTTGTCTCTTCTCATCTTGCTCTTTTCGAAAAAATTACTGTTTGTTATTTCTCTTTATATTTTGCAGCAATCTCCATTTTCGAATTTGTGCGCTGCTTCGCATCGCCCAACTCCGAAAATGGAGGTCGGCTTTATGTTTTCGTTTGTTTTTTTCTGCTCGGTTTTATGCTTTTGTTTGTTTTTACTTTCGTTTTTACTCTCTTTTTTACCCCCTATTTTACTTTCATTTTTTCAAAAGAGCAAAGTTTATTTGAGTTCAAGGGGTTGTTGAATTCATGCTTTGTAAAAAATTATCCGAGTTATCCGAATCAGATTTGAATCAATTAACGGAACGCGGGAAAGGACTGACGGATGTCGGCGGCGTCGTTGACGCCATTTTGGAAAATGTCAGGCAAAACGGCGACGCCGCTATCTTTGATTATACAAAGATGTTTGATAAAGCCGAACTGACGACTCTTGAAGTGACGCCGGCAGAAATCGAAGCAGGGGTTGCGTCTTTGGATCAGGCGTTGGTTGGGCATCTCAAAAAGGCCGCGGATAATATCCGCCGTTTCCACCAAGACCAGCTGCCGAAGGACGTTTGGTATGTTGAGAATACGCCGGGTATTGTTTTGGGGCAAAAAATCGTCCCGTTGGGATGTGTCGGCTGTTACGTTCCCGGCGGCCGCGCCAGTTATCCGTCAACGGTGCTGATGACCGCGCTGCCTGCCAAAGTCGCGGGCGTACCTGAAATCATTGTCTGCACGCCGCCGCGCGCAGACGGAACCGTTCACCCGCTGACGCTTGCCGCATGTCAAATCGCGGGCGTTGACCGTATTTTCAAAACGGGCGGCGCGCAGGCGATTGCCGGCATGGCGTATGGGACGAAGAGCATTCCGAAAGTGGATAAAATCGTCGGCCCGGGCAACGTTTATGTGACTTACGCGAAAATGAAAATCCGCGATGAAGCGGAAATTGATTTCCCGGCAGGCCCGAGCGAAGTCTTGATTATCGCCGATGATTTTGCCGATGTCAAAATGGCGGCGGCCGATGTTTTGGCACAGGCCGAACACGACCCGAATTCACCTTCAATTGTGGTGACGCCATCGGAGAAGTTTGCAAAAGCCGTCGCGCAAGAGATTAAAAAGCAACTCGCCGGCGCCAAAAGAGAAGAGATCATGAAAGCCGCGCTTTTAAATTCCGCCGTTCTTGTTGCGGATTCTCTTGAAGAGTGCATTGCGTTTTCCAACAAATACGGCCCTGAGCACCTTCAAATCATGACAGACCCAAAAGCGGAAGAAGACATACTGAATCAAATTATCAACGTCGGTTCCGTTTTCGTCGGTAATTACGCACCGGTTCCTGCCGGCGACTACGCGTCGGGAACAAATCACGTTTTGCCGACATCGGGCTATGTGCGTATGTATTCCGGCTTAAACACCGCCTGCTTCTTAAAAGCGTTCACGGTTCAAAAAATCAGCAAAGAAGGACTCGGCGAAATCAAAGATACAGTGATTGCGCTTGCTGAAGAGGAAGGGTTGTTCGGTCACGCCGAAGCCATTCGTAAAAGATTCGAGTGATCCGCGGTCAGAATGTTCTGTGGTCAGAATGTTCCGTGGTCAAAATGATCTGTATCAAAATATAATCCGAATCATAAAATAATCAGAATCGAATGAGCATTTATAAAAAAGAAAAGTATATTTCGTTTCAAACCAATGAGGTATGAGAAAAACAAGAGACGAAAATGAAAACGAAATTAAGAGATGAAAAACAGAGAATAGAAACGAAATTAATTAAACAGAAACGATAATAATAGATGAAATAACAGAGACGGGATCCAATGTTCACACACCCTCCTTTTTCACAAGTTTCGACCGCCCACAGCACCCGAAAAGTTCGGGACATGACAGACGTTCTGATGGACAAAACCGATATTCCGTATCCGGATAAGATTCTGTATGACATGTACAGAGAGGTTCATTTGTCTCCAAAAGAGCTGGAGATGATGCGGTCTGTCCGTCTGCGCTATGACATCACGGTCATCCCGCCCGGAATGATCGGCCCCGAATTCGTGAAAACTGCCGGCCACTATCACCCGTGTCCCGAGCGCTGCGGCCTTGAAATGCTTTCCTACCCCGAAGTTTATCAGGTCATTCGCGGCACGGCAACTTACCTGCTTCAAAAAAGCGACCTGTCCGAATTCATAATCGTTGAGGCGCAGGAAGGAGATATTGTTTTAATTCCGCCGAATTACGGGCACGTTACCGTTAATGCCGACAGCAGCGAGCTTGTGATGGCAAATTGGGTGTCTGACGCTTTTGCTTCCGAGTATGACCCTGTCCGGCTCAAAGCGGGATTAGCTTATTACATCATAAAAGACGGTATCGCTCAAAACGGAAATTACGACGAACTGCCTACGTTAACATACGGAAAACCAAAGAGCTACCCGAGCGTCGGCCTTTATTCCGGCGTGGATATGTACGGTTTGGTGAACGATTTAGAAAAGCTGGACTTTTTGACAAATCCTCACAACTATCCGGAATTATTTAAAAAACCGTTTTATTAAGTTTTTTTATTACGTTTGTTTTATCGAGTTTGAATGAAAAATGAAGCGCCTTTGGCGCTTCATTTTTTAATGCATATACTGATATCGTTATACAATAATCGTAATACCGATTCCGTTATACCGATATCATTATACTGACGCCGTTATGCCGACACCGTTACGCCGCTACCGTTATGCCAATACCGTTATGCCGATACCGTTACGCCGACACCGTTTCCAACGCTTTTAAAATCATGGAGCGGTATTCCGTAAAATCGGGGCAGACATGCGCCGGCGCACTTTCTGTATTTTTTGCACTTTCTGTTTCTGTATTTTCGCCGGTCGGCCCTTCCTGTTCAAAAGCCGTTATTCTTTCATGCGTTTTTTTGGCCGTTTCCAAAATCCAGATGTCTCTGTCTTTTCGGGTAACCGTTTGGATGTGCTCGGGGCGGACAGACAACAGCATTTTGCCGTCATCCGCTTTAAAGGCGGTCACTTTTCCGACAATCATCACGAAAGAGGGCGTGTTCGCTTCCGCTAAAAAGCGCAGGGCTTCCGCCTGATATTGCCCGGCGTAAATCGTAAACGTGCCGGTCGGATCGGAAATGCGGGCTTTGTAATATTCCGTGCCGAGACCGATATTCTCAGCCTCTGTCAAGACGCCGGAAATCAACACGCGATTGGCTTTTGCGCCCGTCGGTGACAAAACATATTGCGGCGCGTATTGTTCTTCGTCTTCGCGGGACATGAAAGTTGACTCTTTCAATTCCTTGGCAAACATACGAACAGCGATTTCTCTGAAATAGCCGGGCATTAAATCACCCCGCCGGCAGTGAAACCAACGTCTTGCGCGTCATTTGATGCGTCATTTGATGCGTCATTCGATTCACGATCGGATTCGCCATTGAATTCAGCGCTGAATTCATCATTCGATTCATCATTGGATTCATCCATTGACGCCAAAAGCCGCTCAAACTCTTCTAAATCCGAATCCGAACCTGTTTCCGTTTCGGCCCCGGAAGAGACTTCATCGGATATGGTTTTTATTTTCAATTCTTCTTCGATTAATTCCCGCAGCAAGCCGGCTTCCCGCAGGTTAACGGGAGCGGCGGGCTCGACGCTTTCGGCAATGATGAAGCGGTCTGTTTTAAATCCGCGGACATCGTAATACTTTCCGAGGAATTCTTTTTTGATTAAATCATTAACGCACTCAGGGTCCAACGTTTCAGTTGCCATTAAGACGGTGTCTTCAAGTGTCAGGCCGAGGATTTTTTCCGTCATGGAACAGTTGATGACGGTTTCGTTCGCGCGGGTGCCGTCATCGAAAACGGCTTTGATGCGAAGGTCATATTTCCCCTTCACTTTTCCGTGTTCGGCGCAAACGCCTTTGGATAAAACTTTACTGCAATCGGGGCAGCGGCGAATCAATCCCGAACCGGCTTGGATATCGACAGCGCACCCCGTTACTTCATAAACGGCGGGTTTGACGTCAATGGTTTCTTCAAGCTCTTCGATTTTACAGGCGCGGTTCAGTTCCGCGGCGTAGTTGCCGTTCCATTCCTTAATGATGGCGTTTGATATCAAATAAGACTTGCCGGCTTCTATGTTTTCAATGCCTGATGTCTTCCATGCCGTAAAGCGCATCGTTCCGGTCTCATCACCGAGAATGCCGGCAAAAGCGATGCTCTCATGTGTGTTTTCAAAAAGCTGGACAACGGAGGCTTTCAAATCCGTCCAAAGATTGTCGCGGTTCAATTCCGCCACCTTTCGCATTTCATTGGCTTTGTCCGCCTCGCCGAAATCATCCGACCTCAAAACATCCAGTTCAACCGCGGACGGCTCAATCAAAGAAGCGCGGTTCATGTCAACATTCACTTTGCCGTTCCATGACTTAACAACAACGCTTTTGAAATCGTAAGTTTTGTGCAGTTCCAAGAGGCTCAGCCCCGAACTGCTCCACAGCGTAAATTTAATGATGCCTGTTTCATCGCCGATTAACCCTGTTTGGGCAATGCTTTCGTGATGATTTTCCCACAGTTGAATCACTTTTCCGGTCACGTTCACCCACACGTCGTTGGCGCCCGCCATCGCGTTGATCTCGGCGATTTTTTTCGTCGCGGTCAATCCCCTGCCGGTGAAAACTTTCGCTTTTGAAATATTGTGTTTCTTCAAATAAGCGTTCGTCACGCTTCTTTGGGCTTCGGCGGGGGGAACTTTAAATTGGTAAATCAGTTCTTGGAGTCTCGCTTTAATCTCGGGGACGCCGGCATCCGCGCCGTTGTCCGCAAGCAGCCTTTGAATCGCGGCGCTGCGCTCTTCAATGCCGGCATCATCGATGCTGCGTGTTGTTTTATTATTTGTCGTATATGCCGAATTTCTCGTTTCAGTGAATTCCGTTTCGTTCATATCTGTCATGTCCTTCAGACCTCCGGTTTTTTTAAATGCTTAATTTGGGAGGGAGGCATCTTCTATTAGGCGGGCAGGATATAAAGAACAGAACGAAGCGGGGTGAAAGTGTGGATGTGATGATTAATTGAAGGGATGACAAAACTCCTCTCACTTCCCTCTACCCCTTTTTCAAAACGTCCCTTTCAAAACTTCCCCTTCAAAACGTCCCTTTCAAAACATCCCTTTCAAAACTTCCCCTTCAAAACTTCCCTTTCAAAACTTCCCCTTCAACCTCTCATAAAACTCCCTCTCTTCCCCTTCCGACGTCAAAAACAATTTCTCAACAATCAACTCAGGCGTACTTTTCGCAATATAATTCTTAATCGGCGTCCTGTTTACGATCAAATTCAACTCATCATCAAGCCCGCCGGCTTCGATACCATCAATACGAATCGGAACGGTACAATTTTTTGCAATAGCCTCCGCCAAATGCGACACAAAAAGAGACAGCGTTTTGCCGTTTTCAGAAAATGCTTCCAAAAGTCCGGCAATGATTTTCGCGGAAGCGCCGGGCTCGGTGATGGATTCCAATTCATCGGCGAAAACGGCGCGCGCGGTTCCGTTGCTTTTTGAAACG
>WRCE01000041.1 GCA_009784005.1 Candidatus Methanimicrococcus labiotermitis | reverse complement strand
GTCACGGTTGTGATGAGGGAGGAAAGAGACGCAATGTCGCTTGCTTCAAGGATCGATGTGAACGCGCTTGCACTCCAGCCGACAAACACAACGGATGTGCTCACGCCTTTGTACATCTCATTCGCATGTGTCGGAATAGTTGCCGTGTTCAGCGTGTGAAGAGCACCGTCGGGGATATTCGTATCGTCTGTCGGGCCGTCAGCGTTGCCGCCGTTGACGTCGTATTCTACCTTGTACTGCACGGCCTTGACATCAGGAACACCCAAACCGACTGTGTCGTAACCCCAAACAGCGTAGACGATTTCGTCAGCGCCGGCAATCGTCACGGTTGTGATGAGAGCGGAAAGAGACGCAGTGTCGCTTGCTTCGAGGATTGAGGTGATTGCAGAAGCACTCCAGCCGACGAGCACAACAGGTGTACTCACGCCTTTGTACATCTCATTCGCATGTGTCGGAATGGTTGTTGTATTCAAATTATAAGTAACGCTGTCGAGCAGGTTCTCATCATCAGCTGGGCCGCTGCCGGTGATACCGCCGTTCACATCATATTCGATCTTGTATTGCGGATCTGTAACATCAGGTGTCATCGTGCCAGTGGTATCGTAACCCCAAACAGCGTAAACAATTTCGTTGCTTGTACCGATTGTGACGGTTGTTATCAAGGCACTCAGCTGGGAAACATCGTCCTTTGTCAGGATTGACATCGCAGAAGTACTCCAACCGACGAAAAAAACGTCAAAACCGTTATCTTGAACGTGCGTCGGGATGATTATGTTGTTCAGGTGGTAAGTAACGCCGCTGAGCAGATGCTCATCATCCAACGGACCGCTGCCTATATCGCCGCCGTTCAGATCATATTCAATCTTGTATTGCGTGTCACTGACATCAGGCGTGGTCGTGCCGGTGGTGTCATAACCCCAAACAGCGTAAACGACTTCATTGGCACCGTTAATCGTCACGAATGTGATGATATTGGAGAGAGACGCCGTGTCTTTCGCTTCAAGGATTGTAGTAATTGCAGAAGCGCTCCAGCCAACGAACACAACAGGTGTGCTCACGCCGTTGTGCATTGCATTCGCACGCGTCGGGCCGGTCAGTGACAGCGTGTGAACCGAACCGTCAGGAATGTTTGTATCATCCGGCGGACCGCTGCCGATTAAGCCGCCGTTTACGTTGTAAGTCAGATTGTAGGCGGCAACATATTCATATACATACACCGTGCCGGTGGTGACAGGCCCCGTTGGGGGATTGCCGACTGTAATCGTTGTGCTGCCGTCTTTATAATACCCTTGGTAAATATTATTCGGAATCGTCTTCACGTCCGGCGTGAAAGTGTCTCCATACTTCACGATCGTCGTTTTGTCAGGATAGAGTGTAGGGTTAATGGCTGCCCCTGTGTAATCTGCGTATTTCTCCACCACATCATAATCCGGTACACCGTTGCCGGTCGAGTCGCGGTCGTAATAGTAGGTCACAACCATTGCACCGCGTACAGTTGGATCTATTGTGTAGTTGGTGATGGGACTGCCTACCGCTGTGGTTAGCACCGTCGTTCCATCTAACTCTACACGCTGTGGGGCATAGCCCGGTATAACGGCTGCGTTGGTGGTGTAAGGCCCCATGGTTGCCGGAGAAATGGCAGTTGTTTGGTCTGCAGCTGCCGGCGTTCCATCAGTGTTCAGATGCCTGACAGTGATTGCTGTTTCATCTTTTAAATAGACGAAGTAAACAACCCTGTTCGTGTTCAGTGGATTGATAGTAACAGTAGTTGCAGTTACATAATCGGTGCTGTTCAATGGCGGCGTATCAAACTTATAGCCCCTGACTAAATATCCCGAGATGGCAGGAATAGCTTTGCTGTACGCTGTATTCATATTTTGGACCACGGCGGTGTTGCCTTGTACGGTGTTGCCGGCCGTGTCCCGGTACACTTCTGTGACGGTGGGTGTCATTTCATATCGCATGTAAACATTGCGATTAGCGCCCCCGATATTAGCCGCTGTCGGATTGCCTGCAACAAGCGCTCCGGTTGGACTATCAAAGCTATAGCCCAGATAGCGATAGTTGTTTCCAAGACCGGCAAGAGGATTCGGCGCAGTTCTGCTGTAGGCCGCTCCTTGCAATGGACTCTGACTGGTAGTCGTGCGGATAGCGGTGGATGTTCCGTTAACGACATAATGTTCAGTAACGGTAACCGGAGAAGTCATCCTAACTACGCTGCGAGTAACATTCCCTATTTGGCCGGTAAAAGACGGAGGTATACCCGCTGGGTTGTACGTAGCAATGTATATACTGCCCGGATTCCCGCCAACATTGCCTATTGTACCAACTGGTGATACAGTAACTGTACTTCCCCCAGTAATAGTCAATGCGTTGTTCGGCATTGTTTGTACTTGTAGCTGACCCCCCGCGGGGAAATTCGATGGAGAGACACGGATGCCTTGGGTCCCAAAAGACGACAGAAGGCCCCCTGTAAATGTAGCGGAATAATTACCTGTCGAATCTGTTGTCACAGTTGTAGTATGACTATCGTACGACAGACTAACTGTTACTTGACGGTTTGCTATGGGTTGATTGTTCCAATCCACCAACCGACCGTGGACGGTGACATTTACGTTCGCCGGTTCAATGCCCATCGGTAGCCGCATACCGCCATTTATGTTTTCCACAGAGCCATTTGCCGTAACAATAAGAGTACCGGTGAAGGCCATGATCGGATTACTTCTCCAGTCGATCTCAAACTGATTCTCGCTTGTTACGTCCATGGGAAGCAAGTATTCTATGTCATCTATAAAAGAGGAAGTCAGACCAACGATGTAATTACCGGGAATAAGATTTTCAAATATGTATGTACCATCCAAATCGGTTTGGGTTTGGGCGATATGTGCAGTTAAGTCATTCGCTGCATAGAGATAAACAGGATATCCGGCTAAAGGTTGCTCGCCCGGATCATATAATCCGTTCCAATCGGTAGGCAGCATGCCATTTCCGTCAACCCATAAAAAACCGGAAATATTGCCAAAACCCGTCTCGATTTCGGAGGATGAAGAATCGTCAGCGGTAACCAGATGAACGGGAACGACTGCAAATAAAAGCGCGAATACAACAAAAAGAATTAGAAGTTTTTTACCAAAAGTTTTACAATTTTTCGCGGTTAAATTTGTGAACAAATTTTTCTTGACAGTGTCTACTGTCTTATGTTCTTTGTTCGCTGCTCGCTGCTCGCTGCTCGCTGCTCGCTGCTCGCTGCTCGCTGCTCGCTGCTCGCTGCGAGCAGACGGTGGGTATCTACATCATACATAAACCTTTCCCTCCAAAACCAAAAAACAAGTCTATCAATAACAAAACACACAAAGAAATTAGTGAGTACAATAGTATACAACCGGTATACGACCGAGGTTGTCGAATGATACAAAAGTATACGATTTATACAATTGAAGTTGAATCGTAAACGATTGGATGAATCGCAAAATTTGAAAAATATATAAAAGAGTTATTTAATTGTGTTAACACAATTTTTTTGATAGTAAAAATTATTAATAAATCTGTATAAAAATAAAAACGTGATGAGTAAATTATCTGTCTTTACTTTATTCTTATTCTGCTTTATCGTAACCCTTTTTAATCGGGACCATCGGTGAAATCACAAAGGTTTGGAACAAGGTTCGTATAAAAGGACATGCCGATGACGTTTTTGAACAATTGTAAAAGAGGAAAGAAAAAGAGATAAATTTCGTCTCCAAAATCATTTCATCATCATCTCATCATCATTTCATTATCAAAATCGTTTCATTATCAAAATCAAAATCGTTTCATTATCAAATCAAAATCATTTCATCATCAAATTCAACGCGACCCTCAAAGAATCCGGAAGGTGCCCGCATTGCATTTCTTTGAGCTTCTCCGCCGGCAGTATTTTGAAAGCGGCGTTGATCATTTTATCCGACCCCATGAATTTGTCCATCATTTTCCGTGCCTGAACGGACGCCGCCAACGATTCGCCGAATGCCGCGCGCCATTTTTCTTCGTAGCCGGCAACGGATAAGCCGCCGCCGCGTTTGTCTTTTAAAACGGCGGCCGCGGCAACCTCGCCGGCGATTTTTCCGGCGGCCATCGCGAACGGGATGCCGCCGCCGTTTGTGGCCATCACTTGACCGGCGGCGTCGCCGGTGATTATGACGGAGTTCGTAGCCGTCTTTTCGGGCGCGCCGTCAACAGGAATCACGCCGCTGTGAACCGACATGACTTTACCGCGGCTCAGTTTTTCGGCAGCGACGGGGTGTTCGCGGATGAATCTGTTCAAAAGAGCGCGCGCCGATATATTTTCAGTACAGAGGGAGCGGCGAAGGCCGAGGCCGACATTGGCTTTTCCTTTTCCTTCGGGGAAGATCCAAACGTAACCGCCGGGGACGTATTGATTTCCGAAAAACATTTCAAGCGCATTCTCGTCAGTGTCGACGTTTGTCATTTTGTATTCAAAGCCGATGGCCCTTTCAAAAGGAGGGCCGACGGGCGCGCCGGCAATGCCGGCAGCGCCGTCGGTTTTGTTTTTGGGATTATTATGATTATTTTTATGATTGTTTTTTGGGTTGTTTTTATGATTGTTTTTATGATGCACAAGGCCGAATGTTTTACCGACGAAAGAACTCGGGCCGTCGGCGCCGATAATGATTTTGCCGGTTACTTCAACTTCGCCGAAAACACCGGTCAGCCGAACGGTATGTTCTTTGTCGCGGGATGGGTCGGACATTATAGCGGTTGCGCGCGTGCCGCACAAAAGGTCGGCGCCTGCTGTGACCGCCTGTTCTGCCAAGTCGTTGTCAAAAAGGCGGCGGTCCAAGACATAGCCGAGAACGTCAAACTCTTTCATTTTCAAATCAGGGGCGTAGAGACGTTGTTTTGTTGTTTTGGAGAGAACGCATTTTTTGGGAAGCGCCTTCATTTCATCGGGAAGCGTCATCCCGGGAATCAAATCTTCGATTTCGGAAGCGTCGGGGATGAAGCCGGCGCATTGAATCGGGGTGCCGATTTCTCTTTTTTTATCGGCGAGCAAAACATCAGCGCCGCCGAGCGCGGCATATTTGGCGGCAAGAGAGCCGGCGGGGCCGGCGCCGATGACGATCACGTCGTAATTCTTTTTCGTAAGCGGAAAAGTCATGTCAATCCCCTGATTATAGTCTTTTAATGTTTCGGAATACGTTTTAATTTTTTAAATCTGTTTTGCAGGCGCAATTTTACGCGTAATTTTATTCTCATAGCAGTGTGTCGTGTTAAAAAAAAGCGCGTTTCATAAAAGGGGGAGGGAGAATCAATAAGCATGGCCTCAATTTGTTGCGCGCGCGAAAAGTTGCGGTTACTGAAAATCGAACGCGGGTGAAATTGTTTTCAAAAAAGATATCCTTTAGAAAGGTTCATATACAGGTACACATTTGTTAGGAGTCTCCGGGAAAGAATATCTCTCATCATGTATTCATCAAACATGAATTAAGGAGACGGTTCCGGAAAATACAGGCCGGTTTTTCAGAAACTGTTCGAGAGAGTTTATTTCATAAATTATGAATTTTGATCTTATCGTTTTACGTATTTGTGTGCGGCCTGAAGAAACAGCGTTTTATGACAGCCCTGTTTAATATGAAACATGATTGAATGCCGTATTTTTCCATTCAATTCTATGATTTGTAATTCGACTCTTGATTATCTTGATTAACTCTTGATTATCTTGATTGACTCTTGATTATCTCTTGACGAAATCGGCAAGTCGAAGTTGGCAATTTATTGTTTTCACTGCCCTTCCGCCTCTTTTTTTTAAGGCGAGCCGGCCATTTGAAATTCATGTTTTATTTGTACCTTGGGGTTCTTTAGCGTTGTTTTTGTTTCAACATTGTAAGGTAATCAACATGACAACAACATTCAGTGACCTCGGTATTTCGGAAAATATTATTCAATCGCTTCTTTTAAAAGGGTATGAATACCCGACACCGATCCAGATTCAAACGATCCCGCTTTTCCTCAAAGGCGAGGCAAACATTATCGGCCAGGCCAGAACCGGTACAGGAAAGACCGCGGCGTTTGGCGTTCCGATCATTCAAAACATCACGCAGAAGACAGGCCGCATTCAAGCCGTTATCTTAACGCCGACCCGCGAGCTTGCGATTCAGGTTTGCGATGAAATGTCGTCCTTTGGCGGCATCAGAGACCTGCACATCGTTCCCGTTTTCGGCGGCCAGCCCATTCCGATTCAGCTCAAAGCGCTTTCAAAGGGCGCCGACATCATCGTCGGAACCCCCGGCCGTGTGATTGATTTAATTCACCGCAAGCGCTTGGACTTTTCCGATATCTCTTACTTCGTTTTGGACGAAGCCGATGAAATGCTGAACATGGGATTCATCGATGATATCAAAGAAATTATTCAGCACACCAATGACGATAAACGCATGCTCTGTTTCTCAGCGACCATGCCGAAACCGATTTTGGGTATCGCCAAAAAGTACATGGGCCATTATGAAATGGTTTCCGTTGAAAAAATCGCCGACGAAGCGCTGACCGAACAGCTTTCCATTGACGTTCCGTCGTCACTCAAGTTTGAAGCGCTTTGCCGCGTTATCGACTCTGACCCTGATTTTTACGGCCTTGTTTTCTGCGCCCGCAAAGACACTTCCGATGAAGTCGTTCAAAAATTGGAAGAACGCGGTTATGACGCCGATGTGATTCACGGCGATATTTTACAGGAACAGCGCCTTCGTATTATGGACCGTTTCCGCAAACAAAAATTGAAAGTTTTGGTTGCCACCGACGTTGCCGCCCGCGGTATTGACGTGAACGAACTGACGCACGTCGTCAACTATGACATCCCGCAAGACCCCGAATCTTATACACACAGAATCGGACGCACCGGCCGCGCCGGGAAAAACGGCATCGCAATTACGCTTTTGACGCCGTCTGATTTCAGAAAATTCGCTTTTATCAAAAAAGCCGCGAACGCCGATGTTCGCCGCGTGGTCATGCCCAATGCCGACCAAGTCGCAATGATGAAGCGCGAAAAATTGCTTCACGAACTTTCTTTGGTCATCCATTCCGGCTTTTCCAAAACAGACGCTGCCGAGCCGTTTTTAACCTTCGGCGACGCGTTGACGGAAGCGGAAAACGGATACACCGACAAAGAAATCATCGCCTGCCTTTTGAAACACGTTTACGAAAACCGCATTTTGCCGCGCGCCGATGATAAAATCATTGACGAACTGTTTGTTCAAATGCAATCCAAAAACCGCTTTGAAAGCGACGGCAAAAAGGGCAAATTCAAAGAAAGCGGCGGCGGCTATGGCGGTCACGGCGGTCACAAAGGCGGAAAAGACAGTAAAGACGGCAAAGAAGGCGCCGGCTACAAAAGCCGCAAAGACGGTGACTTTAAAGACCGCAAAGACAAAAAAGATGATAAAAAAGGCAGCAAAACACGCGATGAGCGGTATGGCGGCGACCGATACGGCGGCAAAAGAGATGAGAAAAAGAGCCACGGCGGCCATGGCAGTCACGGCGGTCACAAAGACTCTCACTCCAATAAAAATTTCGCCATGAAAAGAATTGAGGATAAAAAGACAAGAGGAAGAGCTTAATTTTCCGATTGAGGCGCCGGCGGCAGAGAGTGTTGCCGGCAACTTTTATTTTTTAATTTTTTCGTCTTTGATTATGTTTTATTTTTGTTATACCTTTGTTTTATCATTGTTTTATCGTCGTTTTTTCTTTCTCTTTTCATCTTTCTTTTTTCATCTTTCTTTTTTCATCTTTCTTTTTTCAAAAAAAATTTAATGACCGCATTAGAATTGAAATTCTCTCATTCACAAATAAAACACAGACCGAGATTGCGGCAGCCGTAGGCTGCTCGCAATCTACGGTCCCAAGGGAAGTGAGACGAAATCAACCACCAAAAAAACAAAGTAAAACATAATGCTGAAAAGGCTCATTCATGAAATTGTGCACTTCTTAATTGAAGATAAGTTTCTCTTTTCACTCTTTTCATCTTTCTTTTTTCACTCTTACCATTTTGTTTTTTTCAAAAAAAAATATTGTTGTTATTTCTTGTTTATTTTGGCAGAAATCTCCATTTTCGTATTTGTGCGCTGCTTCGCATCGCCCAACTCCGAAAATGGAGGTGGTTATATGTTTTTTGTTTGTTATCATCTTGTTTTTGTCTCTTCTCATATTCCTTTCATGCTCTTTTCACATTTTTTTCCTTTTCCTTTCTTTCTTTTTCCTTTCTTTCCTTTTCCTTTCTTTCCTTTTCCTTTCTTTCCTTTTCCTTTCTTTCCTTTTCCTTTCTTTTCAATTTCCGATGTCAAACAGTTTAATATACCAAAAAAGATAAGAGTCTGCAATCAATTTTAAAAAGTTAGAGGTTGCTGTCAATTAATTAATGAGATTGTTTATCTGTCAGATAAGTCCATTATTAATGAGATTGATTTGTTGATTTGTTGATTCATTGATTCGTTTTCATTGATTTATTGATTCATTGATTTATTCCGGGTTATTTTTCATGAGTGATTCAAGAACTGTTTCGGGGGGCTGTTTTGATGATACGATGGCTGTTCGTACTTGCAAGTTCTTTTATTTGCTGAAGTATGCCGCCGGCGCTTTGTATATTCTGTCCGCGGCTTTTCTTCCGCTTTGGGTCTCTTTTGCCGTTTGTTTGCTTTTTTTCGTTTTGTCTTTTATGACCGTTTTTCCAAAGGCGGCGGCGCTTTTCAGTCTCACGGACGAAGATAAGCTCCGCCGGCTGAGATTTGACATTCAATTGCTCACGAGCGTTTTGATGGTCTGTCTCGCGGTTGCCATACTTCTTGAAAGGTACGGCGCAAGTATTGGCGCCGAATTTCCGACGTTTTTGATTTTTCAAGCGCTGGCGGTCACTGTTTTCAGCACGCGGTCATGGTTCAGTTTGTTCAACAGAGTGACTATTTATGAAGACATACGCGAGACGGATTCTTTTAAAAACATTTCTCTGCTTTACGAATTTTTCTTAATCGCTCTTCGCGTTCTCGGCGCGTTTTTGGCAGGCCTTTGGGTCGCTTCTTTTACGGGATATGAGCTCACGCCCGACTTTTTTAACCGGCTCTTTTTCATCGCGCTCATCGGCGCTTTTGTCGGCAGCTTGTTTGAAGCCATCCCGTCCAAAATCAACGCAAATGTATCCATTTATCTCAGCGCTTTCTTTTCGATGTGTCTTCTTTACATACTCAACTATCAAACGCCGTGGTCAGAAACGGCGCTGGCCGCTCTCTTTTCGGTCGTTTTGGCATTTTTGGCCTACAGATATAAAATCGCCGACGTCTCGGCTCTTTTCTCCGCGGCGGTCCTCGGCATTTTAATCATATTGTTCACAAACATCTGGTGGTACATCCTCCTCGTCGCTTTCTTCGTCTTGGGCGGCGCGTTTACGAAATACAAATTCAAGCAAAAAAAGGACGCGGGACTCGCCGAATCCAAAACGGGAAACCGCAGTTATGAAAACGTTTTCTCAAACAGTATTTGGGCGCTTATCATCGCTGTTTTGTACGGCGTTCTCAGTCAGAACCCCGAATGGAGCTGGCTGGCGGCCCCTCTTGTTTTTGCTTATGTCGGCACCGTCGCGACGGCGACCGGCGATACGCTTGCCAGTGAAATCGGCGTCACTTCAAAAGGTCAGACCTACATGATCACAAATTTAAGAAAATCACGTCCCGGCGAAGACGGCGGCGTCAGTCTGCTCGGCGAGGGCGCGGCGCTTGCCGGCTCAGCGATCATCGGAATATTAGCGTTTGCTTTCGGCATCATTGATTCACTCAGCCTCTCCCTCTTGGTTGCCGTCGTCGGCGGTTTTCTCGGCACCAACATCGACAGCGTTCTCGGCGCCGTCCTTCAAAAACGCGGTTACTTAACCAACAGCGGCGTCAACGTCGTTTCAACGCTCGCCGGCGCGGTCATTTCTTTCGCGCTTTTCTTCCTGATATTTTAAGACCGGCCAAAAAAGACAAAAAGACATTCAGAAGTGAAAAACAGAAGTCTTCTGCCGTTATCATAACTTATTTATATGAAAAATCATTTTTAGGATTGTCTGTTTGACAGATTTATTTTTCACACAGCGGAGATAACCAAGTGGTCAACGGTGACAGACTCAAGATCTGTTCGCGTAGGCGTTCGCGGGTTCGACTCCCTCTCTCCGCATACCTTAAAAAAGAAAATCTTGGTAACGGATTCTTTTATTAAAAACAAAACTTTTTTTGAAAAAAAGCGCCGCAACGATTTGCGGCGTCCTACTAATATTTTTTTAATCGTCAACGGAACGTTTTGCACCATTTCCGACCGGAACCATTTTCGTGACGTCACGAAAATGGTCATTCGTCTCGCAGCCTGTTGATTCGTGAGGGATGATGGCTTTCTTTAGGTTTCAAAGTTCGCTCATCTTCAATTCAAAAAGCGGCAGGCCGTCTTTTGTCGGCGGCGTGAGCCAGTCAATCAATTTTAACATATCCTCGGGCGTGTTTGTCAGGATTTCGAGTCTGACTGAGCCGAGCGGTTCAAAATCCGCAGGGAAGCTCAAATGTTTCATGAAGGCGGCTTGTTTGTTCAGCATGACCGCTGTTTCGCATCCGTCTTCGGACATGTTTCCGAGAAATGCGCTTTTGGCGGTATCGATGATTTCTTCTTTTCGGATCATGTAATGGATGCCTGACAAAAGCGTTAAATCGCCTTCGGCAGCAATTATTTGTTTAACGTTTTGACGGCTTGTTGCATCGGAAATGAAGGGGTTTATTAATACATTCATTTCATCCGCTTCGCCGGAATTTTCTTCGTTTTGTTTTGCATCTGAAATCGCATCAAAAACCGTGTCGGGCCGAATTTCTTCGCTTTTCGGCCGGCCGTAGTTGACGATGTTTGAAACCGCCTGCCTGACTTTTTCGGGGTCTTCCGTTGTGAAAACGGGCGCATAAAACACGGCTTGCACTTTCATTTTAGGACTGTCCTGAAACACGCTCACGCTGATACACCTTTTTTTCAATTTTTCTATTTTTCAATTTTCAATCTTTTCAATTTCCGTCTTCTTCGGCAATCATTTCGTTGAAAAGCTCACGGATTTTGGCGTGATATGCATCAATCGTTGACATGTTCTCAATAATTCTGTCAGATGCCGCGATGGCTTCGCCCATTCCCCACCCGATTTCGCGCGCGTCGCGCTCTCTGAGCCGATCAATGTTATCCATATCGTCTTCGCGCTTACGAGAAACGATTCGGTCAAAACGCTCACCGATGGAAGAATCAATGGCAATGGAGACAAGCATAAAGCCGTCGCCGAGATGCTCTTTGAAATAATCCACTTCAGCAATGCCGCGAACGCCGTCAATGACAAAAACTTTGGAAGGCGTTTCGTTCATTTTTTCCCGAATCATGTCCATACATCTTTTGGCGATAGCGTCCATTCCTTCTGTTTTACGAAGTTCGTCGGCGATTTTTCCGCCGTCGGCAGGGTCGGCGCCTCTTAAAGCCACTTCTCTGCGAATCACATCACCCATCGTGACGACCGGAATGCCCGCATCTTTTGCGACTTTGGACGCCTCGGACTTACCGGATGCCGGCATGCCGACAAAAGCAATAATTCTCAATTTCAATTCTCCCGAACCGGTCAGCGCCGGCTGATAATAATTTATGATGATTTTAAATATGTTTTTTCAAATACGTTATTCTTTTATTTTAAAATATTCCGAGAAATAATCGGTCTGACATGTTATTAATGACGGTCTTTTCAATTTTTACCTCAAATCCTCTTAAACCCCCTCAAATCCTCTCAAACCCTCTCAAACCCTCTCAAATCCTTTTTTGGAAAATGTCAAAAATACTTAACAACAGATTTATATACAACATGATAATATCAGAATGATAATATCAGAAAAGGAGTGTAACGCCGTGGATAGTATCTTTAATTATGAGCACCCGTTTGTTTGTACCGACGCGGTTGTTTTTACAATAAAAACAGAAGAGCCTGACAGTTACCGGAAATTGCCTGACGCGCGTTTGAGGATTTTGTTATACAAAAGACTCGTTGAACCGCATCAAAACAAATGGTGTCTGCCGGGCGGCTTCTTGAACATTGATGAAATGCCTGAGGACAATATTCGCCGGAAAATTTCAGAAAAGTCACACATTGACAAATGTTGGCTGGAACAGCTTTACACCTTTTGCGACATTGACCGAGACCCGCGCGCGAGGGTGTTGTCAATCGCTTATCTCGGGCTTATGAATGAGGAAGACTCTCAGAAATTTGAAAGCAAGGCCGTGTGGTTCACAGTCCGGCAAAATGCAGACAAATCAATGACATTTCAAAATAATGACTTTGATGACTCGGATGACGTTTATGGCTTGACCTTATCCGAATCCGATTTAGGCTTTGACCATTACAACATCATAAAAATCGCGTTGACGCGGCTGCAATCAAAAATCCTTTACAGTGACATCATCTTCAACCTGCTGCCTGAAACATTTACATTAACGCAGCTGCAAAACGTGTTTGAAACAATCCTTTGCAAAAAAGACACGGCCGCCAATTTCAGAAGGAAGGTGACGGACATGGTTCTGGAAACAGACAAATACACAAGCGACAAAGGGCATCGCCCGGCGAAACTATACACAAAAAAATCAGAGAAACAAAAAATCGGAAAATCAGAGAATAGGAGGCTTGACTGAAATGAAAAAATTATTGATCGTTGTTGACATGCAAAATGACTTTATTACCGGAGCGCTCGGCTCACCGCAAGCGCAATCGATTGTACCCGCGGTCAAAGAAAAAATCGAGGCGTACAAACAAAACGCTTATCAGGTGCTGTTCACCAGAGACACCCACAATGATAATTATTTGGCGACCATGGAGGGGAAATACCTGCCTGTCGTCCACTGCGTTAAAGGAACCGACGGGCACTTGATTTCCGGCGAACTTGACGCGGCCGGCTGCGAAATGTTCGATAAGCCCAACTTCGGCTCGCCCGAACTTGCAAAGCACGTGGCGGAAGGCGGCTTTGATGAAATCGAGCTTTGCGGCTTATGCACGGACATTTGCGTTGTTTCCAACGCCCTCATACTTAAAGCGTACTTGCCGGAAACTGAAATTACCGTTGACGCCAAATGCTGCGCCGGTGTGACTGAGGAAAGCCACAAAGCCGCGCTGCTGACGATGAAAATGTGCCAAGTCAATGTCATAAATGATAGACAAGTGTGAGAGAGATGAAAAAAATCGACCACAACTATTGGATCGAAGAATATACGGGGAAGGATGCCGATGAGCGCAATCCTGATCTCAGGATCGCCATGCAAAAACTGTATGGCCATAGGGGATTCGATTTCGGGCACTCATATTGTTATTTCGAGGACAAGGACAAAAAGAACCATTGTAAACCCGATGGTTATTCGACCTATACCAATTTTAATTGTGGAGAAAAGATACCTTATGGAAAAAAGATATCTTTCATACCTGAAGTTGTTGAGAACAACAAAGAGTTAGCGTGCAAGTGTTATTAGCTTGCCGGAACCATCGCGGGGGAATGGTTCTTTCCGGCACACAGGCTCGGCGGCATGACGATAAATCAAGCTCGCGGCTGTCACCCAAAAATAAACGACATGATGCACCATACACTAGAAAGCATCAAAAAATATTATGATAAGGAAAGCGGGGACTACCCTCTTAAGAATAATATAGAAAGGTATGGGTACTTCTTCGACAGCTTCCGTCACGCCGAGGAAGACAACGGCTTTGACAATTACATAGAGTACAATCTGCTGCAAGACCATGAATTATTGCCAAAGAAGTTCCCGACCAATGAAAGCGAACTCATCGAATTTTGGACCAAGTCCATTGATTTTCTGGAAGCGAGATCTAAAAGGATAGAAGAATACGCAAGACGGAACAACCTGTCGGACCTTAAAGAATGAGAGGATGAATAATACAATAACCAATTGAATTAAACAAAATTAAAAGAACCTGAAATTAAAGAATCGAAATTAAAAGAACCTGAAACAAAAAAAACCTGAAACAAAAAGAATGTGAGCTTCATGTTTAAAATAAACGACAAACCTGTAGAGATCGAACGCTATCCCGACGAAACACCGCGCCTGAATGTTGTCGCGGATTCCGGCGAAGCGGTGATCGAATGGTTTTATGAAAAAGATGAAGAAATTTTATTATTTTTCATCGTAAAACATTTGAGGGAGCAGTACGCGCCTAAGAATCTCACACTGTACATGCCATACATCCCGCATGCCAGAATGGACCGGGTTAAGAATCAAGAGGAAGTGTTTACGCTCAGATATTTCTGTGACTTCATCAATTCTTTGTGCTTTGACCAAGTCGTTGTCAGGGACGCCCATTCCGCCGTTTCGTTGTCGATGCTGAACAATGTGGTTTCAGAACCGATTGATAAAAACATTAAAAAATTGATTGCCGGTTTGCTTGACGCGGGAAAAGACATTGTTTTTTACCCCGACGAAGGCAGCCGCAAACGCTATTCGGAATTAATTGATATTCCCTGCGCTTACGGCGTGAAAAAACGCGATTGGGACACGGGAAAAATATTAGGGCTCGATGTGCGTGGCAATTTGCCCGCTTCGTCATTCGATGTTGTTATCATTGACGACATTTCAAGCTACGGCGGAACTTTTCTTCATTCCGCCCGAAAGCTGAAAGAACTCGGCGCGAACAAGATATATCTGTATGTCACTCACTGCGAAGATTCGATTCTGAGCGGCGAATTGATAAACAGCGGTTTGCTT
>WRCE01000040.1 GCA_009784005.1 Candidatus Methanimicrococcus labiotermitis | reverse complement strand
GTCAACGGCGGCAACGATAACGGCCCCGCGAACGAGACAGGATTGATTGCCGGCACATACACGCTGAACGGCACGACACACCCGACACACGCTCAGGACGACGGCTATGACGTTTTGTTCATGGGCTGGAGTCTGACGCAGGCCGGCATCATTGACAAAGACGGTACTGTTCCGGCTTTGGTGACTGAGGTCACAATAGACGATAAGGACGTGACGGTTTACGCGGTTTGGGGCTATGACAAGAACGGTGACGGTACACCCGATGTCAATGAAAAGCAATACAATCTTTTCTACCACGTCAACGGCGGCAACGATAACGGCCCCAAAAACGAGACAGGATTGATTGCAGGCACATACACGCTGAACACCACAACACACCCGATGCACGCTCCGGACGGCGGCTATAACGTTTTGTTCATGGGCTGGAGTCTGACGCAGGTTGCTGTCATTGATAAAGACGGTACTGTTCCGGCTTTGGCGGCCAAGGTCACAATAGCTGATAAGGACGTGACGGTTTACGCGGTTTGGGGCTATGACAAGAACGATGACGGCATACCCGATGTCATGGAAGGCAAACACAGTCTTTTCTATCACGTCAATGGGGGCAACGATGACGGTCCCAAAAACGAGACCGGATTGTTTGCCGGTACATACACGCTGAACAACACAACATTCCCGACACACGACCGTGACGGCGGTTATAACGTTTTGTTCATGGGCTGGAGTTTAACGCAGGCCGGCATCATTGATAAGGCAGGCGCTGTTCCGGTTTTGGCGGCGAAGGTCACAATTGATGACAATGACGTGACGGTTTATGCCGTCTGGGGCTTTGACAAGGATAATAACGGCATTCCCGATGTCCTCGATAAAGATCCCAAGGCGTCGGGCTCAGGTACCGGCGGCGCGTTGGTCGTGACTCCCGGCGCAGGTCCCTCTCTGTCGGGGCCGAGTCAAAATCCGAATCAAACTCAGAATCAGGGTCAGAATCAGACTTCGAACCTGCCGCCTTCGGATTCTTCCCAATCTCCGTTGAAAGATTATCTGCCGCTAACCGTTTTATTGCTGTTCATGATAGCGGTGGGTATTTTCCTGTTCATGTGGAAACGGCGCAACGACGAAGACGAAGAAAAACAAAAACAAGAATAAAAATAAAAACAAAAATAAATTTGAAAGACGAAACGAAAAAACCGCTGTTTCAACAGCGGTTTTTCTTTTTTTTGTTAATGAAAAATCAGTTCCTTTGCTTTTAACCGGCGTCTTTTAAACTCTTATTTTAATGATTATTTTAATGGATTATTTTAATGATTATTTTTATGGATTATTTTTATGGATTATTTTTATGGATTATTTTTAATGGATTATTTTAATGGATTATTTTAATGGATTAATTTTAATGGATTATTTTAATGGATTAAACGGAAATAGTTCTTTGAGGTTTTTTAAAACAAAAAGGTTTTAACTTAATAACTTGTTTTTATTGTGCGTGTTTTTGTTTCTGAAGGTGTGGTTTAATGAAATGGTCGGATACCCGCAGCGAATTGGAATATATTTTAAACATAGGCCCTGTGATTATTTTTAAGCTTGGCGCCGCCGTCGACATGCCTGTTAAATACATTTCAAACAATATTATTCAATTCGGTTATCCGGCAGAAGAGTTCAACGATTATCGCTATAGTTTTGAAAATATCATTTACCGCGACGATTTGGAATATGTCCGCGAACAGTTTGCCCGTTATTCTCAAATTTCCGACGCTTTCGGATTCACCATTACCTACCGCCTTTATACCAAATTCGGACCGGTCAGGTGGGTTGAACAAAGAACATATATTGTCCGTGACAAAGACGGCAACGTCGATTATTATCAGGGCCTGCTTTTTGATATCACCGACCAACGGAAATCTGAAGAGGAAACCGCGCTGAATATTGCTCGTCAAGAAGCGCTCCTGAAGTTAAAGAAGATGGGCGGCCGGTCTTTCAGTGAAATCATCGATTATGCCCGTGAAGAAGCCGTGTCGTTGACAAAAAGCAGAATCGGCTACATCGCTTTCCCGACGCCTGATGAATCCACTTTGATTATGCACTCGTGGTCCAAAAATTCCGTCAAAGAATGTTCCATCGACAAACAAAATCGCCCTTACATTTATCCCGTTCACCGGACCGGTCTTTGGGGAGAAGCGATCCGCCAAAGAAAACCGCTGATCATCAACGATTACAAATCGCCGTCTTCTTTGAAGAAAGGTTTCCCGGTCGGTCACGTTTCGCTTTATCGGTATATGCACGTCCCGATTTTTGACGGCGATCGAATTGTTATCGTCATCGGTGTCGGTAACAAAGAAACTGATTATGATGAAAGCGATGTCTTGCATCTGACACTTTTAATGAACGGTTTGTGGGAAGTCCTTCAAAAGAGAAGAATGGAAGAAATGCTTCGGGAGCGTTCCGCCGAGCTTTCCGACCACTATGCCAAACTGCGTTCCATGTCCATGGTTTCACACGAGTTTTTGGATGATTTCTTTACGCGAACCGATAAATTTGATGACGCCAAGGATCCGAGCCAGTACCTCCGGTTGATGGAGGATGAAGTGTTCCTCATGTCTTACGAACAGCAGCAAAACATTATCGAGGAAGGTCTGCTCATCGCCAACCGCATGCAACACCTCATCGACTCCATGCTTTATCTGAGTATGAGCAGCGGTGAAACTCCTCCTTCCAAATTTACAATTGTTGATTTTAAAAACCTGTATGAACGGGTTTTCCTGAACACGATTCTTCTTCTCAGAAACAAAAACATCGTATTGGAACGCCATCTGCCTCCTGTTTATCCGCAGGTTATCGGTAATGAAGAAGGATTGGAAATGGTTTTTACAACTCTGATTGAAAATGCTTATCTCAACTCGCCTGTCGGCGGCAAAATCATATTGGAAGGAAATGTTGTCGGCGGATTCTTTGAAGTTCGGGTCACTGATTTCGGCAGTGATTTGGACGAATCTTCTCTTCCGTACCTGTTCCAAAGTATTACATTTGTCGGCTCCGGCCATTTCCATTCGAATAATTTGGAGGGCGCCGAATCGGGACTTTATGTCGCTAACCTCATCATTCAGGAACACAACGGTTTCGTTTCGGGCGCACGCAATCCAAAGGGCGGCTCGATTCTTATCGTTAAATTGCCGGTGGCTTCCGATAAGGAAATCAAAGAATGTCTCATTCAAAATGCAAATCCGGACCAATATTCTGTTTCCAAAACAGGCGATAGCCTGACCGCCGAAGAGTTGTTCAAAAGACCAATGGACGCAGTTTCTCGTGAATCTTATCACGATGACGGCAGTGAGGATCCGGATGATGAAACAAAAAGCGACCAAACCGTTTGTCAAAAAGTGCTTTCGACTATTCATTCCAAATCAAAGGAGGACTTGAAATGACAACGGAATTGATCGGAACGCTTTTCCTCTCTGAAAAACGCAAAAACCTGATGGTCTACCTGCTTGACGGGCCGATGACGATTGATGAGATCAAAACCAAGCTCAATGTCACGGCAAGTTCCATTATGACTCAGATTAAGATTCTCATGGATCAGGGTCTCATCGTCTATTCCGATAATCTGTATTCACTCACTGTTATGGGAAAAGCGATTTCCGAAAAAATGATTCCGCTTCTGGAGACACTGGAAATGTATTCGGAAAACCGGCGCTATTGGCAAGAGCACAAGCTTTCTGCTGTACCGCCCAATCTGCTGTCCCGTTTAAACGAACTGAAACATTGCGTTTTGGTAGAGCCTGAACTGAGCCGTCTCTATGAGCTGCCGCGCAAGTTTGAAGAAAATCTGCTCAAATCCCAGCGTATCTATGAGATTTCATCGTTCTTCAGTCCGATTTATCACTCCGCTTACATGGAATTGGCAAGGCAGGGCATTGAAATTGCAATCATCCTTCCGCCCTCGGCTTTTGAACGGTTTAAAGAGGCTTATACCGATCTTTTAAAGGAATATATGTCGTACAAAAACGTCAGCATCTTCGTCTGTACAGAGAAAATTGAAATCGTTTCGTCCGTTGTGACAGGCCATTTCTTCTCTATCTCATTATTCAGCAACAGCGGCATTTACCATAACCACTCCATGATGAGCTTTGACGATTCTTCCATCCGGTGGGGAAAAGATTTATTCCTTTATTATCTCGGCAAATCTGAAAAAATGACGGAAAAACATCTTTAAGCAAAATATCTTTAAGCAAAATAAAATCTGCTCGTTCTCGCGCTGTCCGATTTTTTATGCTGCTTTCTGTCTGATTTTTAATACTGTTCACTGTCCGATTTTTTGCTGTTCGCGGTCTGATTTTTAATACTGTCCACTGTCCGATTTTTTGCTGTTCGCGGTCTGATTTTTTGCTGTTCGCGGTCTGATTTTTAATACTGTTTGCTCTCCGATTTGTAATACTATCCGCTCTTCGATTTGCAATACTGTCCGATTTTCAGAATCAGAGTTAAAATTAAACTATCAAAGTGATACAAGGTTTACAACGCCACACCGGAGATTCGGAGCAAGTGTGGCGGGCGCTGAATGGATTGGGCCGTTTTAAAATTAAACCATCAAAGTGATACAAGGTTGACAGCGGCACACCTGAGATTTGGAGCAAGTGCGGCGGCGCCGATTGAAGTGCGGCGGGCGCTGATTGAAGTGCGGCGGGCGCTGAACGGAATGGGGCGTTTATTAATCGCCCCACCATCCAATCACTTTTCGCTTCAGCTTTTTGAGTTTGAATTTCAAATAAGGGATAGGCGGTGACCTTGTTTTCTTTATATCCGTTTTTTTCTCAAATGTCAATTTTTTAGCCGTCAAAAAAATACCTATGGTTTGGTCAACGATTTCTTCAATCTTTTCTTTTTTGACATTTGTTGCGGATGCCAAAAAGCGAAGTTCATACTTTTCGTCGTTTTCCGTTTTTTCCTGTTTGACATATTCGGCTTCGACTTTTCTGTCATCGGTGCCCGCGGTTTGGCTGACTTTGATAAATGTGTCATCCACTTTTACGGCCATTTTAATGTGGCCGACAAAAGAAGGATTTATTTTTGTAATTTCCATTCCGACGGAGCTGACAATATTCTCAAGCAAAGTGCCGGCGCTTTTTACGGTCAGCTTGCCGGAGACATTGTATAATCCGGAATATCGGGTCACGTTTGAAATTTCAATCGAATTATGTTTTTCCGTCACTTTCGGTTTTGGTCTGCCCGGTGTGTCAATTTTGCTGATCGTTTCTTCGCCCTCACGCACGATGAGGTCATAGATTTTGTTCACTGACGCGTCATCACTTGTCGCCGACATCCGCATTGTGTATGCATCTGGATAGTTTTCTTTCAAAAGCGCTTCAACGCTTTTAATTTTCTTTTCATCGGCGAGATCAACTTTATTGATCGCGATAATTTCTGATTCGTTCAATTGGTGTTCTATGAAGTTTGGAATCTCATCCAATTCCGTAATAAATCGAGAAGCGTCAATGAGCGTTACAACAGGCGCAAACGACATCATCACATTTATTTCCAAAAGCTCTTCTCGAATCTGGTTCGGGAAAGACAAGCCGGTCGGCTCAATAATCAAAATATCCGGGTTGTGAGTTTTGTAGATTTCGGTCACCGTAATTCTGAGATTAATCACAAGAGTGCAGCAGATACATCCGCCTGTTATTTCTTTTGAAGGTATTCCCGCGGTTTCAAGCATTGTGCCGTCAATGCCGATTTCACCGACTTCATTGACAATCATTGCGACTTTTTTGCCGTCGGCAATCAGCCGGTCAATGAGTTTTAAAACAGTCGTCGTCTTTCCGCTTCCCAAAAATCCGCCAATCAAAAACACTCTCATATTTTTCATCCCATAACATTTATTCATCAAGTAATATCTTTTATATTTATATAATTGTTAAAATAATGTTCTGATAGATTAATAATTTTTATTACAAAAAATTCAGACGTTTTTTAATCAAACATATCCGAAAATCAAATTATTAAGAGACAATAATTTACAATATTTACAATATTCAGAGACAATATTAAGAGACAAACGGCTTCTTTGCGTCGTCTTTTTGAATCTGTTTTTCAAATGTCAGTTTTTTAGACGCCAAAAAGATACTCACGGTTTCATCAATGATTTCTGAAATCTTTTCTTTTTTGACGTTTGTGACGGCTGCCGAAAAGCAAAGTTCGTTATTTCCGAGTTTTTTCGCTTTTTCCGGCTCGATGTATTCGGTTTTTATTTTTCTGCCGGTGGTGCCTGCTGTTTGGTTGACTTTAACAAACGTATCATCCGCTTTTACGCCCATTTTAATATGACCGACAAAAGAAGGATTTATTTTCGCGATTTCGATTCCAACGGCGCTGACAATATTCTCAAGCAAAGCGCCGGCGCTTTTTGCGGTCAGATGACCGGATATGTTGTATGATCCAAAACATTCGGTGACGTTTGAAATTTCAATCGAATTCATTTCTTCCGTCACTTTTTGTTTTTGCTCTTCCCCCATGTCAATTCTACTGACGGTTTCCTCGCCTTTTCGTTTAATCAGTTCATAAATCTTGTCAATTGCCGCGTCCTCATTCGCCGCCGACATCCGTACCGTGTACACATCCGGATGCTTTTCTTTCAGATATGACTCAATGCTTTTGATTTTCTCTTCATCGACGAGATCAATTTTATTGATCCCGATAATTTCCGCTTCGTCCATTTGGTTTTCTGTGAAATTCAGAGTTTGGGACATTCCCACCGTAAATCTGGAGGCGTCAATGAGCGTTATAACAGGCGCAAACGACATCATCACATCGATGTCTAAAAGCTCATCCCGGACTTGTCTTGAAAGAGCCAAGCCGGGTGACTCAAGAATCAAAACATCCGGATTTTGCGTACTCGCGAGTTCAGTCACCGCCGTTTTGAGATTAATCGCGAGAGTGCAGCAGATACATCCGTTTGTGAACTCTTTTGAAGATATTCCGGCAGCTTCAAGCGTTGTCGCGTCAATGCTGATTTTGCCGGCTTCATTGATAATTAAGGAGACCTTTTTGCCGTCAGCAATCAGCCTGTGGATGAGTTTTATTATCGTTGTTGTCTTCCCGCTTCCCAAAAATCCGCCAATTAAAAACACTTTCATCATTTTGTCCTCATAATTATTCTTTTGTCCTCATAATCATCCTTTTGTCCTCAAATCATCCTTTTGTCCTCAAATCATCCTTTTGTTCTCAAATCATCCTTTTGTCCTCTAATCATCCTCTTGTTCTCAAAACATCCTTTTTCACCATTTTATAAATAAAACAAGGTTTTGATGAATATTAATAATTTATCGAATTGCAAAATTCAGCCAAAAAAAACAAAAAAGAAAAGCCATTCTTTCATAATACAAATAATCCGGTCACAATTATTTTGTTATATAAATAGGGTCAATTTTGCTATATATAGGGTCAATTTGTTATAAAAATAAGGACCATACCGCGTAAAGTACAACTATTTAAATCATTATCATGCATACGTTTTTCTGAAAAAATAGGGCCGAACTGAAAATTACAACGCCTTTGTTTTTATTAACCGCGTTTATCAAATCAAAACGTTTGGTTTAATCAAAACTTTTGATAAAATTCAATGAGATATTAAGGCTATTTCGATTGATTTTATCAGGAAGTTTATG
Organism: Candidatus Methanimicrococcus labiotermitis; assembly: GCA_009784005.1. GTDB lineage: Archaea > Halobacteriota > Methanosarcinia > Methanosarcinales > Methanosarcinaceae > Methanimicrococcus > Methanimicrococcus labiotermitis. The sequence goes on along the minus strand of WRCE01000040.1, from coordinate 7,451 downwards.
TTATATACTTATCCTCCTTTTTATATACAACTCACTCTGTGCATGTCTTTTCATTAGAATAAAATTATATTTTCGATGTTCGCAGAGAGAGGATTGTGTGTAAAAAATTATTAATGTGTGGTGAATAGGTTTATGTTAAAAGAAGATATTTTAAAAGCACTAGCAGACGCCGTCATTAAAGGTGACGACGACGAAGCGGTGGAGTTTGCGCAAAAAGCTCTTGCTGAGGGCATTGATCCGCAGACAGCCATCGTTGACGGTCTTGCAAAAGGCATGGCTGTCATGGGCGACAAATATGAGCGCGGCGAAGTTTTCGTTCCGCACTTGATGATCGCTTCAGCCGCTCTTTATGAAGGTATGGATATCTTAACGCCCCATATCAAGAAAGACGCATCTACCCGCCAAGTGGTCGGTGTCATCGGTACCATTGAAGGCGACGTTCACGATATCGGCAAAAACCTCGTTAAGACGATGTTGGCCGCGTCAGGCTTTACAATGATCGACCTCGGAAACGACGTCCCGTTGGAAAGTTTCGTTACAACCGCCAAGGAAAACAAAGCCGATCTCATCTCCGTCAGCGCCCTCATGACAACAACAATGACCGGCATGGACAAGATTTCAGAAATGCTTCTCGAAAACGGTTACCGCGACTCGCTTGTTTTCATGGTCGGCGGCGCGCCGGTTTCTCCGCAGTATGCTGAGAGTGTTGGCGCCGACGGTACCGCAAAAGATGCGGCAACCGCCGTGACAATGGCAAAAGAATTGACCGGGAAATTGGGTCCGGCAGCTGAACGCTGGAGCGATGCCAAACTGAGTATTACGAAGACAAAATACAAGGATGCCGTTCTTAAGAAGAAAGCAGCAGCCTCCGGCGCCAAAAACGTTACACTGGAAACAGCCAAAAAAGTCATCGATGAGTACAACAAAGTTGCTGTCAAACAGGCGTCCAAGATGTCCCACAAAGACCGTGTCTTTGGAGCGCTCTTTGACAAGAAAGTTGACAGACTTCCTGTTTACCCGCTTGCCTGCGGTATCACGCGTAAACTCGTTCCGGCGACTTACAAAGAATTCGCGACTGTTCCTGAAAAATTCGCAGCCTCGGCCGAAGCAGCTGTCAAATATTTGGATGTTGACACATTCGTCGGCTTAACCGACCTTTCCGTCATGTCAACGGACATCGGCTCCGGTGTCATCTTCCCCGAGGAGGACACACCTTCCGCAGTCAACCACATCAAAGACTACGAGGACATTGTCATCCCCGAAGTGAAGAAAGGAACCCGTATCTACAACCACATCCAGTCAGCCAAGCAGGCGACTGAAAGGCTCCACAAGGAAGAACTCGACGCACCTTTCGTCGGATTCCACGAAGGCCCGCTCCTCACGTTAACACAGGCCATGGGCGCTGACCGTGTTTTGTATGATATGAAATCCGACCCTGCCGCCGTTCACAAAGCCTTAGACAGGATCACCGACTTCGTCAATGAGACCTCCGCCACCTTCTTCGAGGAAGGCGCTGCCGACGCCATTTGTGTTGACAACCTTTGGTCCAACAACATCATCATGAGCGCCGACCAGTACTGGGAATTTGACGGTAAATATGTGTATGACAGACAATTGCCTGTCTTTAAGAAGTACAATGCGCCGTACGTCATTCACAACTGTGCCGACGCCGTTCACTTCGATATTCAGATCCGCAAGTTCGGAACAGCCATGTACAGCTACGCATACTACGAGAAGAAGCGCGACAAGGGTTCCAAGAACCATGCCGACTTGATTCCTGAGTATTCCGATATTTGCTGTGTGATGGGAGAAGTTGACCCGGTTCAGTTTATGAACAACGATGAAGCAACATTCCAAAACATCAGAAACGACACCGTCAAATTGATGGACAGTGTTTTGAAAACACTCAAGGACAACGGACGCCAGTCTAAATTCGTTATGTCTACCGGTTGTGAAGTTCCGCCGGAAGGCTCGCTCTGGTCTGTCAAGACGATGGTTGACACTGTCAAAGAAGTCGGAGAAGACAAATACAAACAAATTATCGGCTGATCCGGTCGGTATTAAAAACAAATACAAGGGAATTTAGACCACTCTGTAATACCATTCTGTAATACTTGTGCAATAAGCCCGACAACACAACCTACGCAAAAAACATAACGATGAAACGGCCCGAACAGGAACAATGTCTGACATTTTGTCTGACACTTTGTTGACATTTTGTTGACATTTTGTTGACACTTTGTCTGACACTTTGTTGACATTTTGTCTGACACTTTGTTGACATTTTGTCTGACACTTTGTTGACATTTTGTCTGACACTTTGTTGACATTTTTGTCCTGTTGAGGATTACACTTTCCCGATTTCTCCACATAAAATCGGTCCCGGGCCGTTTCTTTCTTGCGTTCTTTGGCAAATTACCATCCGGTATTCAAACACCGTCATGATTTTCGGAAAAGCCTCAGCTCTCCCGAAATCTTTCTCTCTGTTGAGAGTTAATTAAAGCTTAATTAAATTTATTAAAAGGGATATACATGGATTTGGGACTCGGAATAGACACGGGCGGTACATATACGGATGCCGTTTTGATGGATCTGAAGACAGGCGCCGTTATTGAAATAAGTAAAGCTCTGACAACACATTCGAATTTGATGATCGGCATTGCAGAGTCCATGGACGGCTTGTCGGCTTCACACTTAAAAAATATTAAATTTACATCTGTTTCAACAACGCTTGCAACCAACACAACGCTTGAAGGGAAAGGCTATCCCTGCGGCTTAATTATGATCGGATATACAATTTCCGATGACCTTCCGACATCAGATATTCTTGAAATCCGCGGCGGGCATGATGCCGACGGCAATGAATTGGACGACCCCGTCAAAGACTTTGACGTTTTGGAAGAGTTTATCCGCGATACGCAAAATTCCGTGTCTTCATACGCGATCTCCTCTTTTTTCAGCGTTCGAAATCCGGAGCATGAACTGCTGGTTCGCAAAAAAATTGCCGAAATGACAAGCCTCCCCGTTGTCTGCGGTCACGAATTATCCCGCGCGCTCGGTGTTTATGAAAGAACGCTGACGGCCATTTTAAACGCGCAGCTGATTCCGGTCACTGACCGTTTTGTCAAATCCATTTTGGCCGCCATGGAGATACGCGGCATTCAGTCCAATTTAATGATTATGAAATGTGACGGCTCGCTTGTCAGCATTGAAGAAGCGCTTCAAAAACCTGTCGAGTCCATTTTCTCGGGACCGGCGGCTTCTTTGGTCGGCGCCGCTCATCTGACGGGTGAGAAAACATGCGTCACAATCGATGTCGGTGGAACAAGTACGGATATTTCCATGATTGTTGACGGCATTCCGAGTATCAGTGATTCGGGCGCGACCGTCGGCGGCTGGAAGACAATGGTCCGCGCCATTCAAATGAACACATCCGCGCTCGGCGGCGACAGTCATGTGTGGATCAGTCAGGGTCTGCATCTCGGTCCGCGCCGTGTGACGCCTATCTCGTTGGAAGCAGTTGTTCATCCCGGTCTGACTGAAAAAATTAAAACAATGGAAATCCCCTCCGAAAGAGTTTTAGACCAGATTATTCAAGGGACCTCTTTCTTCATCAAAATGGCTCAACACCCCGATTCGTCTCAAGCGAATATGTCGGTTTATGAGAAAAAAGTGTATGACGCCGTCAGCAACGCCGATGAAACCCCGTCAACCGTTTATGATATTTCGGCTCTGCTCGGTGACCATCCGATGCTGTTCTCAAAAGTGCTGGATTCTTTGGTTTTGAAGAATTTCGTTCGCCAGATCGGTTTTACACCAACGGACGCGCTCCACGTGTTGGGCAAATACGTCAAATGGGATAGAGAAGCTGCGGCAGCGAGCGCTAAAATCATTGCCGGTTATATGTCTGTGTCGCCCGAAGAAGCATGCCGGCGCATTCAGCTTGCCGTTTCTGAAAAGATGGCAACGGACTTGGTCTCTTTCTTTGCGCCGAATTTAAAACATGAAGATGTGATATCCCTTGTCCTGAAGTCTCCCTTTACAAAGGTCAAGGTCACAACTCCCGTCATTCTTATCGGGGCGCCCGTTTCTGCTTATTCTGACGATTTCCAAAATCTGGTGGACGCCAAAGTTATCCTTCCGGAACACTATGAAGTTGGAAACGCAGTCGGTGCCCTTCTCGGAGATGTCATTTACCGGACAAACGCATTGATCCGGCCAAAAAGCGTCGGCAGTTTAGTGTACACGGTTTTTGACGAAACCGGCCGATATGAATATGAATCGCATGAAGAAGCCGTTGAAAACAGCAGGGAAAAAATTCATGAACGGATTTATGCGCATATGGCTAAGTATGGCTTGGACCGCGATGCGATTTTTGTCAATATTAAGCGTGAGGAAATTCAGGCCGGATACACAACGGAACATCCTCTTGAAATCAAACTTTTCGGAATCGGCGTCGGAACGCCAAGGAAAATACCGGACAGCCAATCCGGAATCTCAAAAAGAGCATTGGGTGACTCTGAGTCTCGGAGGTTTGATTCATGACATTCTCGCCTCAGGTTGAGGACGCATTTATTCGCCAAATCCGCGAAAGAGTTGCCGTTGACGGTCCGGTGGAAGATGACCAACTGTTGTTTCATATCGAAACCATGGTGACCGATATTCGACAAATGCTGGCTTCATCCTTTGGCCCGTGCGGCATGAACAAATTGGTTTACGACCCTGTCGGCGATGTCCACATGACAAGCGACGGTAAAACAATCATTAAAGAAATTGATATCCTTCACCCGGTTGCCGTTTCACTGAAAAGGCTGGGGCAGTCTATGAATAAATCCTGCGGCGACGGCACGAAAACGGCGCTGCTTCTGGCCTGCAGTCTGCTTAAAAATGCTTTGCCGCTTCTCCGGAAGAAAATACATCCGTCCGTCATTGCGCACGGCTATGAACTCTCGATGGGAAAAGCTTACGAGATGCTTGAGTATATCTGCGAGGAAGCCGACGACGAAATGATACGCGCCGGCGTTAAATCCGCCGCTTTCGCGAAAGGCATTACGGAAGACCAGGCCGATAGGATTGCTGATGCCATGTACGCCGCCGTTTGTAAGCTGAACGCCATGGTCGGCGACTCTTATTTGGATTTGGAACAAAATGTCAAGGTCATGAAAAAGGTCGGCTCGCCTGATGTCATTTCAATTGCCGGCGTCATTTTGGACGAGACTCCGGCGCGCGATGATATGCCGAAATTTATTGACAGCCCCCGCGTTCTTCTTCTGAGAAATGATATCAAAGTCACAAGCAATTATGTCAATCCTCAGCATTTTGTCAAAATCGACGGTTTGGATACGGCTTTTGAGTTCAAAAAAGCTCGGATGCAGGCGGCGCTTTCTTACGCTTCTAAAATTGCGGAAAGCGGCGCCAATCTCGTTTTCTGTGAAGGCGAGATGGATTCCGCGATTGAAGAAGTTCTGTCTCAAAAGAAAATTCTTGTTTACAAGCGTTTGAAAATGAAAGATATGGAGTACGTTTCAAACGCAACGGGTGCCGACTTTATGAAAATTCATGACGACGTCGCCGATATGGCTTTAAGCCTCGGTCATGCCGACAGCATCCATGTTGAAAAAAAGCGCTATGAAACTTTTGCTTATCTGCGCGTTTCCGATCAGCCGGTCACGACTGTTTTGATTCACGAGCCGATGAAATACGGTCTCGGGAAAATCGAAGAAGCTGCCGATGACGCGCTTAACAATGCTGCCCTTCTCCTCAAAAATCCGTACGTTGTCACAGGCGCCGGCGGCACAGAGTATTTCCTTGCCCGTTCCCTTCGTATTTACGCACACACACTTTCGGGCAAGGAACAGCTCGCCGTTTTAGCTTTTGCCGACTCGATGGAAGAGATTGCCAAAACGCTTGCCAAGAACATCGGCATGGATGTCATCGACGCGATGATTGATTTGTCAGCGCGTCAGGAGGAAGGCATCGACGCCCGTCTTGATGTCAGCCGTCACGTCATCGGCAATGACCCGATTGTTTATGACTGCGCAACCGTAAAAAAATACGCATTGGTCGCAGCGACCGAGACGGCAATCAATATTTTGAGAGTGGATGAGATTTTACTGAAAAAGTGACAGATTTCATCCTCTTTTTTTTCCAACTCTCTTTTTTCCAACTCTCTTTTTTCCAACTCTCTTTTTCCCAACTCTCTCCAAACTCTTTTTTTCCCAACTCTTTTTTTCCAAACTCTTTTTTTCCAAACTCTCTTTTTCCAAACTCTCTTTTTCCAAACTCTCTTTTTCCAAACTCTCTTTTTCCAAAAAAAGCATGTTGAGAATTTTTCACCGGCATCTCTTAAAAATCGGGATGTTTCAAAAAAGCTTTACCTTGTTCTTGAAATCATGTCATCCGTTTTTGCCATTATCTCTTCTGTTGCGCTGAATTCAAAAGTCATGTATTTGCCGTATAAAATTTCTTCAACGACGCCGTTATCATAAAACCAAGACAGAGAGGCTGCGCCGGATTCATCGTTGGGGAGGGAGATTGTCCGCGTCACCAGCGGCGGCAGGTTCAGGCGAATCGCCTTTGTTAAATCGTCCAATCCCGTTTTATTGATGGCGGAAATGAAAATCGGGTTGTAAATCAAATGGGACAGTTCGTCCAATCTCTTTTTCCGTTCTGTTCTCGTGAGCAGTTCGGATTTGTTAAGGACCGTAATGATATGAGACGTGCTTTTTTCCCAAAGCGTCTCATGGCTGATCATCAATTTTTTCTTAATATGTTCGACAGGCTCGCTGAAATCCACAACCAGCAAGATCATGTCCGAAAAATAAATGCCTTCTAAGGTTGACCGAAACGCGTCCACCAAAAAGTGCGGCAGGTCTTCAATAAAACCAACCGTGTCGGTTAAAAGGATTTTTCGTTTTTCGATTGCCAACGCTCTCGTTTTCGGGATAAGTGTTGTGAAAAACATATCTTTGGATTCCGTATTTTCATCAACGAGCGCATTGAAAAGCGTGCTTTTTCCGGCGTTGGTATAACCCGCGAGCGATACGATGGAAAAGCCGTTTTTGTGACGGTAGACGCGGCGCGCTTCTTCCTCCATATCCGCTTTTTTCAGCTCGGCCATGATGCGCACGATTCGCTTTTTGATGTCCTGCTCATACGAGTCTTCGTAATCGCCAAGACCGCCCCAGCCGGCGCGCTCTTCCTTTTTTGAAAGCGAAACAAGCATTCGGGCGCCGGGCAGCTCATAACGCAGACGTGCCAGTTCGACCTGAAGTTTTGAACGGTGCGTTGTCGCGCGCTCCGCGAAAATGTCTAAAATCAGCTTGAATCTGTCCATCACGCGGACTTGTGCGCCGGCTTCGCCGCAAAGTTTGGAAATGTTGTAAATCTGAGAGGTGGACAGCGGGTCGTAAAATATAATCCGGCCGGCGCGGCGGTCGCGGGCGGCAATC
>WRCE01000039.1 GCA_009784005.1 Candidatus Methanimicrococcus labiotermitis | reverse complement strand
GCAGGACAAAAAACTCGGCATTTATGAGCGCCGGCTGAAGCAGCAGGTGGACACGATTGAGAAATTTGACCGCGAAATCGAAAAGAACACAAAGATTGCCGAGACGATTTACGCCAATTATTCTTTTGTCGAATCGGTTTTAAAAGTCCTCAGCGCCGCGCGCGACAGCGGCCGCTCGTGGGATGAAATCAAGAAAATTATTGACATCGCCAAAAAGGAAAACAGCAACGAAGCCGCCAAAGCGATTTTATCCATTCAGCAGGCGGACGCCTCCGTGACCGTGGATTTAAAAGACTGCAAAGCCGTTTTGGACATACGCAAAACGATTCCTCAAAACGCCAATGTCTATTATGACCACGCCAAGAAGTTTGAGAAGAAAAAGAGCGGCGCAAACACGGCAATGGCTGACACGCTGGCGATTTTGGAGAAGAAGGAAAAGGAGAAAGAAAAAGACAAGGACAAATCCAAGGCGCAGGAATTCACACTTCGCCGGAAAAAGCATTGGTACGACCGTTTCAAATGGTTCGTTTCCTCCGACGGTTTTTTGGTTGTCGGCGGCAGAGATTCCGATACGAACGAAGAAATCTTCAAGAAATACATGGAAAAACGAGACCTTGTGTTTCACACCCAGCACCCGGGCGCGCCGCTGACGGTCATCAAAACCGAAGGAAAAGCAGTCCCCGAAACAACCATTAAAGAAGCGGCAACATTCGCCGTTTCTCATTCCACATTATGGAAAGGCAAAGCCGCGTCAGGCGACTGCTACATGGTGAAAGCCGAGCAGGTGTCAAAGACGCCCGAAACCGGCGAATACATCACAAAAGGTTCCTTTATCATTCGCGGCGAACGCCGTTACTTTGAAGATGTCGCGCTTGAGTTGGCGGTCGGTTTGGAATTGAAAGAAGAAACGCGCGTCGTCGGCGGCCCGATCTCAGCCGTCAAAAGCCGCGCCGGTTATGTTTTTGAAGTCGTCCCGGGTAAATTCAATCAAAATGACCTGTCAAAAAAGATGTACAGGCTCTATACAGATACCATCAAGGACCAAAAATTCCTGAAACAAATCGCATCTCCCGATTTAATCGCTATGATGATGCCGCCGGGAGAGTCGGATATCAGGAACGGGCCGGATGGCGGTAAAGTGATAAATGAAACGGACAATGAGTAAAAAGAAGTAGAAAGATGAAATAACGGAAGAGAAAATATGAAAGTGCTGAAAAAGGACTTAAAAGGCAGAAGCGGCGAAATCGCTTTGATGACGGATACGTTAGAGGACCTTTGGCACTTGAAATACATCATTGACCCGAATGACATTGTTTTTGCTTTGACGAAACGTAAACCGGAAGACGCCGCCGATAAAATCCGCCCTGAAAAGTTGGAAAAGGTCACCGTCAGGCTCGGCATCCGTGTTGAAAAGGCGGAGTTTCACAAGTTTGCCAACCGCCTGCGCATCCAAGGCGTTATTGAACACGGCATGGACACGGGACTGCACCACACGCTCAATATTGAGGAAGGCATGAATTTGTCTGTTATTAAAGAGGAGTGGAAGAACGACCAGCTGGAACGCATCCGCGAGGCGGAAGAGGCGGGCAAACGACCGTCTGTGATTCTCGCGGGCATAGAAGAAGGTGACGCGGACATCGGGTTGGTCAGGCATTACGGCATTGAGCCGTACGCTCATATCCGCCAATCGTCAGGGAAAAGAGAAAACGGGCTTCGCGACGTTTTCTTTAAAGAGGTGGCCGACAAATTGAATTTCGTTCATGACGAAAAGGCGGCGGTCGTTGTTTGCGGGCCCGGGTTTACGAAGGACGATTTTATGATTTATTTCAAAAAGGCGTATCCCGAAATCGCCGGGAAAACGGTTGTTGAAGACAGTACGATGATTGGGATTTCCGGGTTTTTGGAAGTTTTAAAGAAAGGGTCGATTGACAAAATCATGCACGAATCCCGCCTTTCCAGAGAAGCGGAATACATGGACAGACTGCTGAAAGAAATTTCAATCGACGGAAAAGCCGTGTACGGGCCCGCCGAAGTGAAGACGGCGGTCGAATTCGGCGCGGTTGAAATATTGCTCGTGGCAGATGAAAAATTGCGCGCGGAACGCGAAACGGATGAAAGCGCGATGGGCGTTTCGGTTGAAAAACTGATGAAAGACGCGGAAGCGGGGCAGGGCAAAGTGATTATTTTCAGCACGGAATTTGAGCCGGGGCATAAATTGAATTCTCTCGGCGGCATCGCGGCAATTTTAAGATACAAAATGAATAATCCGTAAATAAAGAAGGGCGGACCGTAAGTCAAAGCGAATGACTGAAAGTCAAAACGAATGATTGTAGGTCAAAACGAATGATTGTAGGTCAAAACGAATGATTGTAAGTCAAAATGAATGATTGTAAGTCAAAATGAATGAGCATCCGCTCTTTCATGAAGAAAAAAAAAGAAAATGAAAAATGTTTTTCAAAAATCAAAGGTATTTTTTTATTTCTGTTTCCAATTTGTCTTTGGATGTTAAGCCGACAAAACTGCTGACCACTTCATTGTTGGAAAGAATGGCAATCGTCGGGATGGCGTGAATGGAGTATTCGCGCGCAAGGGATTGGTTTTGGTCAACGTCAACGACGCTGAATTTTACTTTGTCGCCGTATTCTTTTTCCAATTCTTCAATAATCGGTTTTTGCATTCTGCACGGACCGCACCAAGCGGCGGTAAAGTCAATAATTTCCAGACTCATATATTTCACCTGTTTTTTTGTGTAACAGTCAGTACGGTTATACAGCACACCTAAATAACCTTTGTGTATTTTTCCGTTCTTTTTTATAATTATTTTTCATTTTGGAGAACGCCCCAATACATACATTCGTCCCGCGGAATTGTCAGAACGCCGACCGCCTCAGGGTCAAAGACGGCTTTGGCGTTTTTAATCAAAACGAACGGAATGCTTTCTCCGCTTTCGCCCATGACGGCTTCGGCCGCTGAAGCTAAATTGTCGGCAACGGCAACGCGCGTGACGGTCAGCGGCCTGCCGTACAAGTCAGTCACGCCGCGAAGGTCAACAGTTGCCAAAAAGCCGGCGGCGCCGATTGCAACGCCCGTACACCCGAGACGCAGCGGCTGTGTTCGGCTGTCGGCAATAATCACGCCGATTTGCACGCCGTACTCTTTGTAAATCGCATCGGCAATCCGCCGCGCGCTTTTCGACGGATTTTCAGGATAAAGGACGACGCAGCCTGCCGGCGCGTTTGAATTGTCAATGCCGGCATTCGGGCAGAGCATGCCGTCTTTAAGCGTCAGCAAAACGCCGAAGACGCCGCCGAAAATAACATCGGATTCGCGAATAACAAGCTCGGCTTCGCGGGCATCGATGTGATACAGTTTTTCAAATTCAAGCGCCTTTTGACTCGGCGTAATATCAGACAAACGGACGACGCGGTTTTCGGCCGTACCGAGAGCGGACTCGGCAATCACGAGAATATCGCGGTCCCGCGGCAGCAGGCCGGCGTTTTGAAAAGCGGCTTTCAGCGCGGCGAAGATGTCGTCGCCCGGGTGAATTAAAGCGCTCTTCAGGCCGAAAATTTCAAGAGGCAAAGAGGAATCGGAAGGCGCCGGTTTGTCTGTTTTCATAAAATGACCTGAGTATCAGTTGAATCAAAAATAAATCCAATAATTAACAAAAAATAAATCCAATAATTAACAAAAAATAAATCCAATAATTAACAAAAAATAGGAGGGCGAATACCGCCAAATCAATCCAAGATATGCGCTTTCTTTAATATTTCTTTGGTGTTTGTGTGCGCGCCGACGGGCATCATGTGAATACCGCGGCAGACGGGTTTTAATTGTTTGATTAATTCCGCCGCGATTAACGTTCCTTCGGCGGCGGGGTTTTTTGCGTTTTCTATGCGCTCGCAGAGTTCGGCGGGAATGGTTATGCCGGGGACGTTGTCGTTGATGTGCCTGACCATCTGAGCGGAATGCAGCGGAATGATGCCGGCGATGACCGGGACGTCTGTATCTGCCAATTCTAAAAATTCTTTAAATTTCTCAACATCGAAAACGGCTTGGGTTTGAATGAAATCAACGTCAAACAATAATTTTTTCTCAAGCTTCATCATTTGGAGGCGCTCATTCGGGTCTGTATTGGAAACGACGCCGACGCAAAATTCGGGTGCGGCTGAAAGGCTGCTGCCGGAGAGGGCGTATCCTCTTTTCATTTGTTCGATTGTTTTTAACAATTGAACGGAATCTAAATCGTAAACGGCCTTCGCGGTCGGATGGTCGCCGCATTTCGGGTGGTCGCCGCTCATCACCAAGATGTTGGGAATACCAAGCGCCGCCGCGCCGAGAAGGTCTGATTGAAGGCCGAGGCGGTTGCGGTCGCGGCAGGTCATCTGCATGACAGGGTCGGGATAACCGTTGTCGAGGACGATTCGAGAAAAAGCGAGAGAAGACATGTGAAGGGTGGCGCATTGGTTGTCGGTTACGTTGACGGCATCCGCGAATCCTTGTATTTTGCGCATATTTTCAAGAGCGGGCAATATGTCCGCGCCTTTCGGAGTTGAGACTTCGCCTGTTACCAAAAACAGAGATGATTTTAACTTTTCTTTGAACATACCTTTGGAATCTACGTTCACTCCGGTCTGAGAGTTATTTTTGACGTTTTCTTTCGGTATGAGTTTCGGCGGCACATTAATCACGGCTTTGATTTTCGCGTTAAGAATTGAATAATGATGATTGAATGATAATTACAATACGATGTACAATACGATAATGAGAGAGACTTTGATGAGAGATACTTTGATGAGAGATACTTTGATGAGAGATACTTTAATGAGAGCTTTACACCTTATGATTTTTCGGCATTTGGACGCTTTTTAAGGCAGGCGTCATGTGAAGTAAATCCATTCTTTGCTCAATCAGATACCACACGCAGTCCTCCTCTTTTGTGACTTCGCATTTGTGGTTTTTGGAACCGCCGCAGGGGCCGTTCATCTGAGATTTCGGGCAGCGCGCGTTCGGGCAGATTCCGGCGAAATCGCCGATGTTGCACTCGCCGCATAAAACGCACAGGTTCTTGGCAGGGTCATAACCGAGTAAACCGCCTAATGATACCGTTTCGTTCGTTCCCGTCACGGGGACGCTGACAACGGAGGCAATCACGGATGTGCCGCTGCCGCAGCCCATCGCCAAAATAATATCGGCGTCCTTGATTTTTTCATTTTTTTCTGCCAAGTGGTCAAAAGAGCGGACACTGCACGCCGCTGTCGGCAGCGCCCATCCGAGAACAGGATACCCTCTCGCCGTCAGTCGGTCTGCCATATTCAGAACTTCGTCTTCTCCGCCCGTTTTGATTTTAGCCGCACAGACATTGCAGCCGACGATAAAAATATTCTTTTTGCCTTCCAAATGCGGCAAAATATCTTCAATCGGTTTTGCTCTGGTAATAATCATGTTATCTTAAAATTTGTATTAAAATGGTTTTGAGGATTACGAAATTGAACTTTAAGCCGCCGGAAATGTCAGCGTTTTTCTTCCTTTGTTGAAAATCGGCGAACTCGAAAATTCAGAACCTCAACCTATATGTCTTATTTGTATATATATTTACAGGGAATCATAAAAAAAGAGCCTGCCGCTTTTGTATTTACTATTGGTAAAAAATGTTTATCGGGAAGATGCGGGCGGGATTGGAGGGCAGAGGCGACTCGGAAAAATCGAGATGAAATCAGAAAAATCGAGGCGGGCTCTGAAAAACAGAGACGAACTCAAAAAAATAACGGCCGACTCGAAAAAAATCGAGATGAAATCAGAAAAATCGAGGCGAACTCTGAAAACCGGAAACGAACTTGGAAAAAATATCGGCCGGCTTGAAAATAATCGAACGAAATAATCCGTTCAATCGTTTTAAAGACGGGGCGCCGCCCTGACGGCGTGAACGATTTTCATCGCCTCAACCGTTTCGGCGACGTCGTGCGTCCTGATGATATGGCCGCATTTGTAAGCGGCGATGCTTGCCGCCGCCAACCCTGACAAAAGGCGCTCTTCGGCGGGTTTTTCGACGGCTGATGAAAGGAAAGATTTGCGCGATGCGGCAATCAGAACCGGCATTTCAAAAACCAAAAGGCGTTCAAATTGGTTGATGACATCAAAGTCATACGCCGCGGTTTTTTCGCTGACCCAGTGGCCGATTGCGGGGTCTAATATGATTTTTTCGGGGTCAATGCCGGCACGCTTTGCATCGGAAACGGCGACGGTGAGTGACGATATGACGGCGCCCATGCCGAGAGGATCCCCGGGCCTTTTCTCTGTTGCCATTAAGACAGCGCCCGCGTCGTGACCGGCGATGACCGCTCCCATGCGCGGGTCGGTTTTCAGGCTTGAAATGTCGTTGACGATTTCCGCGCCGGCGTTTAATGCCGCGTCGGCGATATCGGCATACATGGTGTCAATCGAGATAGGTATGTCAACGTTGCCCGTCAACTCTTTTAACGCCGTCAGCAACCGTTCTTTCTCTTCTCCCACGCTGATGGGTTCTGCCCACGGGGACGTGGAGCGCGCGCCGACATCTAAAATCGCGGCGCCGTCATCAACCATTTTTTGAGCCGCGCCGACGATTCCGGCGGCGTTTGTCACGGAATTTTTGTAAAAGGATTCCGGGCTCAAATTTAAAATACCCATGACATAAGGAGGGCGGCAGTCATCGAATGTTAAACCGCGTATTTTTGACTTCAAAACCAAAATTATCACCCGATTCGAGAATGGCCGGCGGCGCGGCCGGCAGTATGGCCGGCAACGCGGTCAGCATGTTCAGTATGTGATTGTAAAAAATGATTGATGCGATTGTAAAAAATGATTGATGTGAATGCAAAATTAATTGCAACCTATCATTTTTTATTTTCAGCGGCGGCAATGATTTCGGCGCATTTGACGACGTGCGTCATTAATATCGCGATCGTCATCGGCCCGACGCCGCCCGGGACGGGCGTTATCAATGACACTTTTTTGATGACGTTTTCAAAATCGACGTCGCCGTAAGTTCCGGTTTCGTCGGTCACGATGCCGGCGTCAAAGACGGCCGCGCCTTCTTTGACCATATCTTGTGTGATTAAATGTTTCACGCCGGTGCCGGCGACTAAGATGTCGGCTTCTTTTGTGTATGATTTTAAATCTTTTGTCGACGTGTGGCAGACTGTGACCGTTGCGCTGCGATTCAATAGCATGGCGGCCATCGGTTTGCCGACAATGTTACTGCGGCCGACGACGACGGCATTCTTTCCTTTGATATCAACGTTGTATTCTTCCATCAGGCGAATGATGCCTTTGGGCGTGCACGGCACCAACCCTTCTTCGTTGATCATCAGGCTGCCCATGTTAAACGGGTGAAAACCGTCAGGGTCTTTATCGGGAGAAACAGCGTTCATGATTTCTTTCTCATTGATGTGCCGCGGGAGAGGCAGCTGCACAAGAATCGATGAAACGGTTTTGTCTTTGTTCAGCGCGTCAATAACGGCCAACAATTCTTTTTCGGTGATATCGGCAGGCTTTATGCAGTTTTCCGCCAAAATGCCCGCCCGCTCACAAGCTTTGTGTTTCATGCGAACATACATTTGGGAGGCGGGGTCTTCGCCAACCAAAACCGTCACCAGCTTTGGCGCAATGCCCTTTTCTTTCAGCTTTAAAACAGCCGCCGCGGCTTCAGCTTCAACTTTTGAAGCGACAGCTCTGCCGTCGATAATTTTAGAAGTATCGGTATTTGTCAAAGAATCACCTGAAATAATGCGTCAATATGAAATAATGCGTCAATGTGAAATAATGCGTCAGTCTGAATGATAAATCAATCTGAAATAATGAAATAATGCGTCAATCTGAATGATAAATCAATCTGAAATGAATCAAATTTGAACCGAATCAAATGTGAACCGAATCAAATGTGAACCGAATCAAATGTGAAATAAATTATGAATCAATCGAAATAATGAATCATCGCGATATTAAAAATTAATTATTAAGCGGCACGGCGTATCGCCGGTGCCGCTTTTCGTTGTCATGATGATTTTTGTTTCATTTTCGTTTTTTCTTTTGTTTCATTTTCGCTTTTTCTTTTGTTTTTTCGTTTTTTCTTTTGTTTCATTTTCGTTTTTTTCTTTAGTTTTATTCTTTCGTTTTTTTTGTTTTCGTTTTTTCCGGGTCGTTCAAACAAGAACGAGAGAATTATTTGTAGACGGGGAAGCGTTCGCAAAGGTCTTTGACTTCCAATCTGATTTTCTCAAGCGCCGCGTCGTCTCCCGCGTTTTTGATGGCGCGGGAAATGGCATTGCCGACGAATTTCATTTCTTCTTCTTTCATGCCGCGAGTTGTCGCGGCGGGCGTGCCGACACGAATGCCGCTGGCGATAAACGCTTTTTGTTTATCGAACGGAATGGTGTTCATGTTCAGAACAATGCCGGCTTTGGCGCAAACCGCTTCGGCATCCTTGCCGGTGATGTTAAAGGATGTCAAGTCGATGAGCATTAAGTGGTTGTCGGTTCCGCCGGAAACGATTCGAAATCCGTTTTGGATGAGGGTTTCAGAAAGGGTTTTGGCGTTTTTGACGGTTTGAATTTGGTCTTTCTTGAAGTCGTCTGTCAGCGCTTCTTTGAACGCGACGGCTTTTGCGGCGATTGTGTTCATCAACGGCCCGCCCTGGATTCCCGGGAAGACGGATTTGTTAATCGCTTTTGCAAACTCTTCTCTGCACATGACCATACCGCCGCGGGGACCGCGAAGGGTTTTGTGGGTCGTTGTTGTCACGAAGTCTGCATACGGGACGGGACTCGGGTGCGCGTCGGCAACAATCAGGCCCGCGATGTGAGCCACATCGGCAAGCAGGTACGCATCCGTCATGTCGGCGATTTCTTTGAAGCGCTTGAAATCAATGGTACGGGAGTACGCTGACGCGCCGCAAACGATCATTTGCGGTTTGTGTTCTTTGGAAAGTTTTTCAAGCTCGTCATAGTCGATCATTTCGGTTTCGCGCTGAACGCTGTACGGAATGATGTTGTAAAGCTGCCCTGAAAAGCTGGCAGGGTTGCCGTGTGACAGGTGCCCGCCCTCTGATAAGTTCATGGAAAGGATGGTGTCTCCCGGTTTTAAAACGGAAAAGTAGACCGCCATGTTTGCGCCTGATCCCGAGTGGGGCTGAACGTTGATATGTTCCGCGCCGAAAAGCTTTTTTGCGCGCTCGATTGCCAGAACTTCGGCTTCATCGGCGTACTCGCAGCCGCCGTAGTACCTGCTTTTGGGATACCCTTCGGCATATTTGTTGGTCAAGACACAGCCCATCGCTTCCATCACGGCCTTGCTGGCATAATTTTCCGAAGCGATCAAATCCAAGCGCGTTTCCTGACGGTTAAGCTCTCTTTCAAGAACCGCCGCCATTTCCGGATCTACTTTTAAAATATCAGACATAAACATCATTTCCTCAATCGGATTAAATTAACAATAAACAATCAAACAATCAATAATCATGAACACCGGCGTCATTCGCGCTGACATTGGATTCAGGAACGCGAAGCACCGGAAAAATGAATTTTTCGGTAATTTTTTCGGTAAAAATTGATTAAGAATATTTGGTTTAAATTGATTTAAAATATAAATACATGACCGATAGGAATTTGAACGAAGTTTTGAACGAAGTTTTGAACGAAGTTTTGAACGAAGTTTTGAACGAAGTTTTGAACGAAGTTTTGAACGAAGTTTTGAAGTTCGGGTTTGAATAAAACGAACGAATCTGTGTTTCATTTTTTTCTTCTCTATTAATCCCTAAAACCGACCGTTCATTACGAATTCCGGTCTGAGCGCAGCGAAGAACGGAATCGGAATGAACGGCTATTACCATTATTTGCTGATGCAGTTGGTTTATTGCCAATCTGTACTGATGCAGTTGCCGATTCTTTGCCAATCTCTACTAATGAGAATACTGATGAGAAAAATGTACTGATAATGTTGATGAGAATAAGTCGCGCGCCGCATTTTCGTCTTTCGTCCGCTTCGCTCCCGAAATCCGAAATTGCGGTCGTACTTGAACTTTTCAAGGAATAAGAAAAATGAAACATCCATTTTATTCAACAAAAAAAAAAAATGAAACATCCCTTTTATTCAACAAAATAAAAAAATGAAACATCCCTTTTATTCAACAAAATAAAAAAATGAAACACCCCTTTCTTCAACAAAATAAGAAAAGGGAACGCCCCTTTTCCCGAAACTTATCTTTCAGGTTTTTGAAAAAGCGGCGTTCGGGTTTTGAATAAAACGAATGAATTGGTGTTTCATTTATTCTTCTCTTTTAATCCCTAAAACCGACCGTTCATTACGAATTCCGGTCTGAGCGCAGCGAAGAACGGAATCGGAATGAACGGCTATTATCATTATTTGCTGATGCAGTTGCCGGTTTATTGTCAATCTGTACTGATGGGAGAATTAAACCAAAGTTATAAATCCATGATGTTAAATAAATAATAAACAAGTCTTTTATTTATCGTCATCTGATAAAAGGGGAGAGAAAAATGGCAACTTCATCAATTACGGATTTGATTATTGTAGACAGCGAAGATTTGCAAAAAGCATTTGATAGGCTTGAACAAAAGGATTTAACAAAAACTCGTTATCAAGTAAATGCTTTGGAGCAGCTTGAAGCCGGACGGAAACTGTTATAATCTAACAGGTACGAATAGCGGCAGATATCAATGTCTTCCTCTGTTCCTAATTTTAGAATTCTTGATTTAAAATCCTATCTCCAATGTTATTCTCCCGAATCTATTTTATCCGATTTATCTTCTTTTAAACTTCGGGATGGATGTGACGAATTCTATCATTTTCTTCAAGCGCATCCTGATGAAAATGGAAAAAGAAAAGATAATTTTATTGATTTTGAGAAAAAACATCTTTGCCGTGTCTATTTTGTATTAGCTGAAAAAATTGAGGATACAACGGATAAATGTATTCTTAAATTAAAAAGCGGAAATTATCCGGTGTATGGTTATTTTTCAATATCTGTAAAAACATTATATCAAAACAACATTGAAAAAAACCAAGAAATTTTACCAACGAAAAATATTAATATGTATTTGATTGGGCATTTATGCAAAAACGCATCTTATGATTGGAATAAAGGCGGAGAATATATGCTTCAACAATGTTTTGAGATTATTGAATCTGTCCACCAAAAAATAGGAATGGAATACATATTAATCGAATGTGAACCGGAGCTTATTGACTATTATTCAAATCAGAATTTTGAAAAAATCGGAAAAAATAAAGACCTAAATCAGATGGTTTGTAAAGTTACCGATGTGTCAAAAAATTTAAAAAAAGAATGAATTCAGTGAAAAACAGTCAAAGCTGAATCAAATCGCCTCATAAGTCTTTTTCATCAGCAGCGCATCACCCTCAAGATTCGGGCTTTCGCAAATGATTGTGCCGCACGCCTTGAACTCTTTGAAGACTTTCAATAAATCTTTGTAATTCATGTCGGACTCTTCTAAAAGCAAGTGATTGCGCTCGCCTTTTGCGGTGTATTCTATGCCTGAGATGTGACAATGCATCGTTTTTAATCCGTCTTTTCCGAGATGGCGCTCGATTTTTTCAAAGATTTCTTTGAATTCCTCATAGGTGTTGTATTTGCCGCCGCGGGCGTGTATGTGGGAGAAGTCAAAACAGGGCAAGACGCCGTCAATTTCTTCGCTGAGCGTCAAGAGTTCATCCGTGTCGCCGAATTGCGTCGCTTTTCCGGTCGTTTCAGGGCGGAGCGTGACGGGGATGTTTTCGTCTTCCAAGCGGGCGGCCAATTGTTTCAAAAGGGCGGCGACGCGGTCGTAAACGACCTTTTTGTCATCTTTTAAATAAAAAGCGGGGTGAAAGACAATGTTGGTCGCGGAACAGAAATTGCCGATACGCGCCGAGTCGTAAATGCGCTGAATGCTGGCGTCTAATTTTTCCTTTTCCACGGCGTTTAAATTGATGTAATACGGGCCATGCACGCTGAGCGCGATGTTCTCTTTGCCGGCGGCAACGTTGACCTCCGCCGCGGTTTTTTCGCCCATGCGAACGCCTTGGACGAATTCAAGTTCCATACAATCCAAACCGAGTTCGCGAACGCGGGCGATGCCGTCAACAGTGCCGCGGCCGGCGGAACTGAGCGGGACGCCGGCGGTTCCGAACAGCAGTTTGTCGTGCCGCTTCAGTTTGCCATATCTCTTTTCCTTCTCCGCGCCCGCCATTTTATCCCACAATCCCGAGGTGGTGCGTGATTTCTCTTTTCTTGTCAAAAGAAATCTTCTCTTCAACCAATTCCAAGAAACTTTCCATGTCCTCTTCATCCAAACTCGTGATTTCTTCCTTGTTTTGAAGAACCAAATCGGCGAGATATTCGATTTCTTCATTCTCCAATCGGGAAAGCCGTTCGCGGAAATCTTCGCCGCTTTCGGCAAAGCGGTGGGAAATCGGCCTCAAAATAAACGGAAAAGGATGGCCTGCGCCTGAGTCTATGCTGCCTCTCGCTTCGGGAGCCAATTTATCGAAAATACGTTTGTCCATGTCTGAGAATGTACGGCCCATTGTGAATCCTCCGATTTTTGTCAAATGAACTTAAGAATGAAACAATGAATGAAACAATGAATGAAACATTGAATGAAACCATTGAATGAAACATTGAATGAAACCATTGAATGAAACCATTGAATGAAACCATTGAATGAAACATTGAATGAAACAAATGAATAAAATATATGAATAAAATGAGGGTCGGCAGTATATTTAGTTTTGCCCGCCGCGGCGAACTCTGCCGTCTTTGTCGATTTCGCCGTTATAAATCCGCGTGGATGAAATCGGAATTGTGTCTTCCGCGAGCACCAATTCGATTTCGCGGATATGAATGGGGTGTAGCCCGCGCTCCATTCGTATATCATTGATTTTATCGGCAACCGCGCGCGTCTCGGGCGAAACGACGATAAAATCATATTCTTCAGAAACGGACGGGCCGAAAGAATCTTCCAGTTCCGAAATCAAATAACAGTCATCAGGCAGCTCAAGCTCATGAAGAACATCGGAAATAAAGTCCTCCAAAATCCGTTTCCGCGTTTCGTAACTCGAAACGGCGTGGAATTTACCGGAAGCCATTTTGTCAGAAGTCAGGCCGATGTGGACAGCGCCCCCGCCAAAACTCTTCAGTATCCGAAAAGCTTCTTCAACAAGACGGGAGTGACCGGCGTGAAGGTATTCAAAAGTTCCGCCCAATACGACTTTGACCATACGCTGAAAACAGCGAATGGGATTATTAATCTTGCGGATATTTATGGCTTATTTTTTTCAGAGTTGTTTCTCTCAGGGGAAATGCTTATTTGTTTGAATCGACAAGATTTTTTGTGAAATTGTAACTGTATTTTAAATTTTTTAAATTTTTAAAATTTTAAAATTTTAATTTTTTAAATTTTTAATTACCGATTCCTATCTTAATTTCTTTATTTTGAACCACGTATTCGTCTTATCTGTGTTAAATTTCGGGTGAAAAGATGACCAAAGGATTCTTAATCGCGGCGACCAACAGCGGCGCCGGTAAAACGACTTCTTCTATGGGACTGATGGCGGCTCTGCGAAAGCGCGGCCAACTCGTTCAGGGATTTAAAACAGGCCCCGACTACATCGACCCCGCTTACCACGCCGTCATTTCCGGCCGCCCGTCTTACAATTTGGACACTTTTATGATGGGAACGGACGGCGTAATCAATCAATTCGAATCGGCGTCAAGGGGCACTGACATTTCAATCATCGAAGGCGTCATGGGCCTTTTTGACGGCATGGACTCAACGGAAATCGCGGGCGCCTCCCACGTCGCCAAAACGCTGGGCGTCCCCGTTTTTCTTGTCATTAACGTCCACGGCATGTCTCGAAGCGCGGCGGCGATGCTGAAAGGATACGCCGAATTCGACCCCGACGTTCATGTCGCCGGCGTCATTCTCAACAAAATCGGCAGCCCTCGCCATTTGGAACTTATCAAAGGCGCGCTTGACGGCAAAATCCCAATCGTCGGCGCGCTCCCGAGGAATTCGGACATTTCCGTTCCCGAAAGATACATGGGCCTGCACCTGCCCGAAGAAGAGAATCTCGATTATTCGCAATTGGCAGATTTCATTGAAGAAAATATGGATATCGATCTTATTCTTCAAATCGCCGCCGCTTATGAAAAAGAACGGCCTGAGCCGACTGAGGCAAAATCGGCTGAGCCGACTGAGGCAAAATCGGCTGAGCCGACTGAGGCAAAACCGCGCGTCGCCGATGTCACAATCGGGATTGCGCGCGACCCGTCCTTTTGTTTCCACTATCCCGCCATGTTTGACGCTATGCGTTTGGCAGGCGCGGAATTGGTGTTTTTCAGCCCGACGAAAGGAGAGCTGCCTGAGGCCGACGGCTATTATTTTGCCGGCGGTTACCCCGAATTCCATGTCAAAGAACTTTCAGAATCCCCGGCGACCGGGAAATTAAAGGAATTGGCAGCCGCCGGTATTCCGATGCTTGGCGAGGGCGCCGGCCTGTCTTATTTGTGTGAATCCTATGAAACGAAAGACGGCGTTTTCAAAATGGCAGGCATTCTGCCTGCCGAATCCCGAATCACAAGCAAGCTTCAGGGTCTCGGTTACGCGCAAGCCAAACCGCTGTCCCCCAAATTCGGTACCAAACTCATTCACGCTCACGAATTCCACTATTCATTGACGGAGCCTGCCAAAGATGCCGAATTCGCTTATGAAATGCTTCGCGGCAAAGGCATCGCGGATAAAAAAGACGGTTTGTATGAATACAACGTTTTGGCGGGATACATGCAAATGCATCCGGGCTCGTTTCCGATCGCGGATTTTGTTGAGAAGTGCCGGCTGAATAAAAGGAAATGAGATGAATTGAAGGAAATGAGATGAATTGAAGGAAATGAGATGAATTAAAGTATTTATGTTATGCGTGAAAGGATTTAATAATTTATGACGAAAAAGAGAAATGAAGCACCTGTAATCGAAACAAAGCGACTTGTTTTAAGGCGAAAAAAAGATGATGATATTCCCGATATGATGAAAATGTTTAATGACGATGAAGTAAGGGAATTTGTTGGGGGGCATCCGCCGCGTGATGAACGCTCTATTACAGGAATGATTAGGCATAGAACAGAAACCCAATGGGCAGTAACACTAAAGGATACAGGCGAATACTTAGGAGAAGTTGAAATCGTGAATATAG
>WRCE01000038.1 GCA_009784005.1 Candidatus Methanimicrococcus labiotermitis | reverse complement strand
CCAATCGGTGATTGTTCAGGCTGACACTGCCGTTACGGTTCGCGCTGCCGGCGCTTCCGGTTACGCGTTCTCGTACTGGACAGGTATCAGCACGCTTGAAAACCCGTATACGTTTGACGTTGATGGTGATTACACAATCGGTGCCGTGTTCTGCAGTGAGGGTGGCGGCTCCTACACGCTGACGCCTTCCCCTGTCACAAACGGTGATGTTTACATCAAGGTCGGCAGCGGTTCGGAAACCGAGTTCACCGACGTTGTAAAGGTTGCGGCCGGCACAGATATCGTGATTCGTGCAGCCGGCGATTCCGGTTACGACTTCTCGTACTGGACCGGCATCCGCGCGCTTGACAACCCGCACGCGTTTAAGGCCAACGCTGATTACACAATCGGCGCGGTGTTCTACAACGAGAGCGAGGACTTCTTCACGCTGACGCCGTCCGCCGTCTCAAACGGCATTATTTACATCAAGGCAGGCAGCGGTTTAGAAACCGAGTTCACTCAATCGGTGACAGTCGCGGCGAACATCGGCATTACGATTCGGGCTTTGGGCGATTCCGGTTACGTGTTCTCGTACTGGACCGGTATCAGCGCGATTGACAACCCGTATTCGTTTGAAGCTGACGATGATTACACAATCGGCGCGGTGTTCTCCCTTCCGGACGAAGACCAACCGTACCCCGGTCACCAAGTCGGTTTTGCGACCATTCGTGAAAATTCAAGCGAAGGCGGCGGTTTCACTGAAATCCCGTCCGGCAACGAATCCGAAAATTCGGCTGTCTTGGTCTTGAGAGTCGTTGACGGACGCAATCCGGCAAAAACATTAGACGCGACTTTCGAAATCCTCAATGAGAAGGGTGACGTCAAAGTTTATTCAACAAACCGCGGCGCCACAGAAAAGATAATTTTAGAACCCGGAATCTACCGTCTCTTTGAAGTGAAAGCGCCCGCCGGATATATCGCGTCAGACGGCCCGATTGACATCGTTGTCAATGACGACCTGTCAATCCGGAAAATAGACGGTTTGACCGGAGATTCCGAACACGAAGGCGTCTATGAGTTAGTCATTAAGTACACTCAGGAAAGCAAGGATATCAGCACGGTCATTTATATCATTTTGATTGTGATATCATTATTGGCCGTCATTCCGGTTGTTTACAAAAAATTCAGAAACAAGCGCAAATGAACAATGAACCAAAGTTAAAAAACGATGATTCATCCAATCCGGCATGAATCATCGTCAAAAATTCATTTCAGGAGAAAGGCGGTTTCATATGAGGCTGCCTTTCTGAATATTTTTCACGTTGTTTTCACGTTGTTTTCATGTCGTTTTCATGTTGTTTTCACGTTGTTTTCATGTTGTTTTCGTGTTGTTTTCATGTTGTTTTCGTGTTGTTTTCATCTTGCTTTTTTCACTCTTTTTATCTTTCTTTTTTCAAAAAACAGGATGTTTGTTATTTCTCGTTATTTTTTAGCAGAAATCTCCATTTTCGTATTTGTGCGCTGCTTCGCATCGCCCAACTCCGAAAATGGAGGTGGTTATATGTTTTTTGTTCGTTATCATCTCGTTTTGTCTCTGTTTATATTCTCTTTCACGTTATTTTTTATCTTTCTTTTTTCAAAAAACAGGATGTTTGTTATTTCTCGTTATTTTTAGCAGAAATCTCCATTTTCGTATTTGTGCGCTGCTTCGCATCGCCCAACTCCGAAAATGGAGGTGGTTATATGTTTTTTGTTTGTTATCATCTCGGTTTGTCTCTGTTTATATTCTCTTTCACGTTATTTTCCGTTATTTTCATGTTTTTTTCTTTCCCGTCCTTTTCTTTCCCGTCCTTTTCTTTCCCGTCCTTTTCCTTTTCACTGCATTTTTCATTTTTTTGTATTTTTCATTTTACAAAATTTTTAAATGTAAACTCTTCTCTTCTCCCCAAAACGAAATCGAAAATGAAGATTATACGGTTCATATGTTAACCATTGGGCCGAACGGCAGGTTTTATATATGATTTCATGTTTTTGTGTATGTTCATAATTTATCATTATATAAACCGCGTCGGGTTCGTGCACGTCTCCGCGCTGTTTTTTTCAAGTCTTTGCCGCTTCTGCGGCATGTTTTCGTTTCGATGTTTGCTTTTTTTGCATGCATTTCAGCGACAGGATTTGATTCATTTTGATTGAAAATTTATTGAAAATTTATTGAAAATTTTGATTTAAAATTGTTTAAACCATTTTATCTGCTGTTTAACATCATTAAAAAGAGAGAGGGAGTATTTCATGACCGATCCAATCAGTTCATCTGAAATCGATAAAAACTTCTTTGGAGAACTCACCCAAGAAAAAGGCTTGGAGAAAGCCTTGCTGTGTTTCAATTGCAGCGGCTGTTCCACCGGATGTCCCATGAAAGACATCGAGAGCAAGTTCGATATTAAAAAATACATCCGCATGGCGGGCCTTGGTATGAAGAATCAAATTTTAAACGACCCATACCTGTGGTATTGCACAACCTGCTACAAATGCCAGGAAAGATGCCCTGAAGGCGTTTTAAACGTTGACACGCTTTTGCGCATGCGCACAATGGCGGTCCGCGAGGGCATTATGCTTTCGGCTCACCGCGAAGTGGCTCACTTTGTGCTCGACACCGGCCACGCCGTTCCGATTAACGATTCCAACCGGAAGAAACGGCTGGAGCTCGGCCTTTCGGAAGTGCCGCCGACGGTCCACATGTACCCCGAAGCCTACGAACAAGTCCGCAAGCTGCTGAAAGTCTGCGAATTCGACGCGCTGACACAAAAAGAGTGATCGCAATCGGCTATTTTCATGAAATTTATCAGGAGTTATTACGAAATGTCTACAGAATCCGATAACGGGAAGAAATCCCAAAGCCTTTCTCTCTTCCTTGGCTGCGTCGCGCCGAACCGATACCCGGGTATTGAGTTCGCCAGCCGCAAAGTGATGAAAGATTTAGGCGTTGACCTTCACGAACTTAAAGGCGCCTCTTGCTGTCCGGCGCCGGGCGTTTTTAAGTCTTTTGACAAAACCGCGTGGCTCACCATGGCCAGCCGCAACATCGTTCTGTCCGAACAAATGGACATGGACCTGCTGACAGTCTGCAACGGCTGCTACGGCTCTTTGGGCGAAGCCAATCATATGTTACTGCACGACTCCGACTGCAAAGATAAAGTCAATAAAAACTTGAGCGAAGTCGGTTTAGAATACAAAGGAAACGCAAAAGTCCGCCATATCATCGAGTTCCTCGAAAAAGATGTCGGCCCCAAAGCAATCAAAGAAAAAGTGACCGTTCCGCTTGACGGCATTAAAGTCGCGGTTCACTACGGCTGCCATATGATTCGCCCGTCCAAGGAAAAAGAAGGGCTCGGCAGCGCTGAAAACCCGCGCTTCTTTGACGCGCTGGTCGATGCCACCGGCGCGAAAAGCGTTGATTATGAAGAAAAATTGATGTGCTGCGGCGCCGGCGGCGGTGCTCGTTCCGCCTTTTTGGGCGCAACATTGAAGCTGGCCGAAAAGAAACTGGACATACTCAAAAAAGGCGAATTCGACTGCATTGTCGATGCCTGTCCGTTCTGCCACCTCCAATACGATTCCGGCCAAGTCCAGTTGAACAAAGAAGGCAAAGATTACCGCATTCCGGTTCTTCACTACTCCCAGCTTCTCGGCTTGGCTTTGGGTTACTCCTCAAACGAACTCGGTATTCAAATGAATATGACGACCAACCCTGCGTTTGAAGAGAAAATCATCGCTCTTCAAGAAAAAGCAAAAGAAAAGGCTCAAGAACAAGCTCCCGAAAAAGCGAAGGAGGCTTAAATATGGCAAATCCTGAAGCTATCGGCGCAGTTGCCGTTATCGGCGGCGGTATTGCCGGCGTTCAGTCCGCGCTTGACTTGGCAAACAGCGGCTACCGCGTTTACTTAATCGAATCCAAGCCGTCTATCGGCGGCGTCATGGCGCAGCTTGATAAAACATTCCCGACACTGGACTGTTCCGCTTGTATCCTTTCTCCGAAACTCGTGGAAGCCAGCCGTCACCCCGACATCAGATTATTAACTTATACCGAGGTTACCGGACTTTCCGGCAGCGCCGGCAATTTTAAGCTGACCGTCAAGAAGAAATCCCGCTTCGTCGTCCCTGATTTATGCGTCGGATGCGGCGATTGTCTTGCCAAATGCCCGAAAAAAGTTCCTGACGAATTTGAAGAAGGCCTCTCCAAAAGAAAAGCCATATACTTCCAGTTCCCTCAGGCGATTCCCAAAATTGTCACAATCGACCCCGTCAACTGTATCAAGCTCATCAACGGCAAATGCGGCAATTGCGCAAAAGCCTGCCAACGCGGCGCGATTGACTATGAACTTAAGGACGAGTTTGAAGACATTGATGTCGGCGCCGTGATTGTCGCGACCGGTTTTCAAGCGTTTGACCCGTCGATCATGGAAGCCTATCGCTTTGACCACCCCGATGTTGTCACAGCGCTTCAGTTTGAAAGATACACCAACGCGTCGGGTCCGTTCGCCGGCCACATTCAGACCTCAAAGGGCGAACTGCCGAAGAAAATCGCGTTCATTCAGTGCGTCGGTTCCAGAAACCCCGAAATCAACCGGGCTTACTGCTCTTCCGTTTGCTGCACATACGCCGTCAAACAATCCCGTTTGATTAAAGACCACCACCCCGAAGTCGATGTCACGATCTTTAATATTGACCTGCGAACTTTCGGCAAAGGTTACGAAGAATTCGCGCTCAGAGCGCAAAGCGACGGCGTCAAATTCATTAACTCCCGCCCGTCCGGCGTGGATGTCAAAGACGGCGGCGCCCTGTCTCTTCGCTACGAAGGCGGTGAAGGCGAAATCGTTCACGAAGAATTTGACCTTGTCGTTCTCTCCGTCGGTTTGGAAGCGCCGGATTCGTCGCGAGCGCTTGCCAAGCTGCTCGACATTGATCTTGACAAATACGGCTTCGTGCAAACCCTGCCCGATTCTCAAACCGAGACAAGCCGTTTAGGCATTTTTACTGCCGGCGTTGCGCAAGGCCCCAAAGACATTCCCGAATCCGTGGCTCAGGCCAGCGGCGCGGCGTCTAAAGCGGGCGCGCTTCTCAATACAGCGCGCAAAAGCCTTGAAACAATCGTCACCGTCCCGCAGGAAAACCCGCTCGGCAAAGAACCGCGCGTCGGTGTCATTACCTGCCGCTGCGGAACAAACATCGGCGGCGTTGTTGACGTTCAGGCGATTGTTGATTACGCGGCAACTTTGCCGAATGTGATTGTCTCCAAGGAAGAAATGTATTCCTGCGCCGACGACACGCAAAGCCGTATCTTTGACATGATTAAGGAATACAAGCTCAACCGTTTTGTCGTGGCGGCCTGTACCCCCAGAACGCACGAACCGCTTTTCCAGCAAACCTGTCAGGAAGCCGGCCTCAACCCGTGGCTTTTTGAATTCGCCAACATCCGCGAACACTGTTCATGGATTCACCACGATGACCCCGAAAACGCGACCATAAAGGCCAAAGACTTGGTGCGTCAAGCCGTTTGCAAAGTCAAATATTACACACCGCTTTACAGCCAATCCCTGTCGCTCGTTCACAACGCTGTTGTTCTCGGCGGCGGCGTTGCCGGCCTGACAGCGGCGGTTGAACTTGCCGACAACGGTTACGAAGTCGATTTGGTTGAAAAGACGGGCGAACTCGGCGGCAACCTCAAAAGACTTGAAAGCTATGCGCCGAAGTTAAAGGAAATCATCGACAAGGCAGTGGCTCACGACAAGCTTCACATCCATTACAATTCTATAATGGAAAATGTCACCGGGTCCGTCGGAAACTTCAAAGGCCAAATCATGACGGATGGCAAGATGACAAAGGAACTTGACTTTGGTATCATTATCATTGCCACCGGCGCTCATGAATTGAAACAGCCCGGTCTTTTCGGCTACAAAGAGAATCCGATTGTTAAAACTCAGTTGGAATTCAAGGAAGCCATTGACAAAAATGAAGGCGGTTTCAAGAATGTCGTTTTCATTCAGTGCGCCGGCAGCCGAAATGATGAACGCCCGTACTGTTCCAGAATCTGCTGTACCAACTCTGTCAAGAATGCCGTTCAATACAAAGAGCAGCATCCCGACGCTGATGTTTACATTCTCTACCGCGACATCCGCACATACGGCATGTACGAAGAAATGTACACAAAAGCCCGTGAACTCGGCGTCCGCTTCATGATGTATGACGCGGCAAACCCGCCGGCCGTTTCCGGAAACACAGTGTCCGTCCATGACCTGACAATCGGTTTTGATTTCATTTTGGACGCCGACTGCGTTGTTCTCAGCGCCGCCACTGTTGCCGACGAAGGCAACCGCGAGGTCGGCCCGATGATGAAAGTCCCGCTGACAAAGGAAGGCTTCTTCATGGAAGTTCACCCCAAACTCAGACCGGTCGACTTTGGAACGGACGGCGTTTTCGTTTGCGGTTTGGCGCAGTTCCCCAAATTCTTTGAAGAATCCGTCACGCAAGCCCAAGCCGCGGCTTCTCGCGCTTGTACGATTCTGTCCAGAGACGCCCTTTTGTCTCCGGCCGAACTCTCCACTGTGGACGAAGCGATTTGTGTCGGCTGCGGCGCCTGTAAAGATGTCTGCCCGTACCATTCCATCACTTTGGAAGAGAAAGTTATCACGCAGAAAGGTTTGTCCTTTAAAGCGCTCCGCTCTGTGATTAATCCGGCCGCCTGTAAGGGGTGCGGCTGTTGTGCCATGTCTTGTCCGACAGGAGCCATTGACCAGTCTCACTTTGACAATGTCCAGCTGCTCTCTCAGGTCAAAAGCGTGTTCTATTTTGAAGAGGAGGTGAATTGATGTCTGACGTTATCCCCAAATCCGCCGTGACAGGTTGCGACTCCTCCGGCGGCTTTAATCCGAAAATCGTTATGTTCTGCTGCAATTGGTGTTCTTACGCAGGCGCCGACGGCGCGGGTGTTTCCAGATTCCAGCAGCCGGCCAATGTCCGCGTTGTTCGCGTGATGTGTTCCAGCCGCGTGGACCCGGTGCACATCTACACCGCCTTTTTGGAAGGCGCGGATGCCGTCTTGATGACGGGCTGCCACATCGGTGACTGCCACTATGTCAACGGCAACGACAAAACGCTTGTCAAATACAAATTCGTGAAAACCATGCTGAATGAGATGGGTCTTGAAGACGGCCGCCTGACGCTTCGCTGGATTTCGGCTTCAGAAGGCCAGCAGTTCGCCGAGTTCGTCACCGAAATGGTCGAGCAGGTGAAAGCGCTGGGCCCAAGCCCGCTTCGTAAGGAAGGGGTGGTTTAAATGTCCGCTCCCGAAAACATGGCGCCCGGCAACCCCGCATCCGGCAACCATGCACCCGGCAACCCCGCACCCGAAGGCGCAGCGCCTGCAGGCAAACCGCCCGAGAAAAAACCCCCGGCGCCCTCAGCAGTCGGCGAGGTTTTGACGGCTTCCGGCATTTCTGTCGGCGGCAAATATATCGGCTGGTCCGTTTGTGATACCGTTCGAAAAGAAGGCGGCTCAGGCGGCTTGGTCACGGCCGTTTTGGCAGGCGCTCTTGAAAAAGGCCTTGTCAAACACGTTGTCGTTCTCAAAAAATCCAGCCAGTACGAAGCCGTTCCGGTTTTAACGTCCGACGTTGATGACGTTTACGCGTCGGCCGGCTCTATGCATATGCTGATTTCCAACCCGACCAAATATCTCCGCCAGTTCCAAAATGACGCGGCGATTGCATTGGCCGTCAAACCGTGCGACATGCGCGGCATACGCGAACAGCAGAAACGCAATATGATCGACGGTGATAAAATCTTCACAATCGGCCTCAACTGCGGCGGCACAATGATGCCGTACAAAATCCGCAAGGTGACCGAGGAAGTTTACGGCGTTAATCCCGCCGACGTTCGCGCCGAAGAAATCGAAAAAGGTAAATTGATTTTGGAAACGACTGACGGCGAACACCATTCTCAGTCCATTGACGAATTGGAAGAAGAAGACAACGGCCGCCGTGAAAACTGCCGTTATTGCGCTGTCAAAATCGCGATGAACTCCGATTTGGCCTGCGGCAACTGGGGCGTTATGCCCGATTACGCCGGCAAAGGCACTTTCGTTGAGGTCATGACCGAAAAAGGCGCGGAATTTTTAAGAAACGCGATTGAAGGCGGCTACGCCGAGGTCAAAGAAGCGAGCGAAGCGGCAACGGAAGCCCGCGGCAAGGTCAACGGCATCATGTTAAAAATGTCTGCCAAAACCAAAGAAGAAATTTTTGTGCCGATGCAAAGCAAAACCCTTATCGACTTCAAGAAAGAGCTTGAAAACTGTATCGGATGCGGCGCGTGCCGGACTGTCTGTCCGCCGTGCGCTTGCGGTAACGAAGCCAAATGTACGGCGTTTGATGACCCGGCCGACAGCTACGATATCTCACTGTTCCATATGGTTCGCTTCCTTCACTTAATGGACTCTTGTGTCGGCTGCGGCCAGTGCTCGGATGTCTGCCCGGTTGATATTCCGCTGGCAAGGCTGTACCGCAAGTTTGCCAACCCGATTCAGGATGAGCTGAATTATGTAACAGGCATGGACGACAGGACGCCGCCTTTCTTTGAAATCAAATTAGAGGAGGTGCAGTAAATGTCAGGCATTATTGATCCCAATTTTAAGGAAAACGTTTATTCTGCCGTTTGTTACGGCTGCGGCTTCGGCTGCGGCGTTTACATGAGAGAGCTTCATATGGACGTCGTTTCAGGCGCCGCTTCAGCATGTGCCGCTTCAACTGATGCCGCTTCAACAGACGCAGCTTCAACGGCTGCTGCCTGCTGCGCGCCGATTTTGAACATCGACTACCGGAAAGCTTCCCCCGTCAATCAGGGTAAGCTCTGCCGCTTCGGCGTTCATTTGGCGGACAATTATTGCCCCGCCGTTTCATCCGTTAAGGGCAAGCCCGTCACCGTCGATGAAGCAATCGCTCAGGCCGCCGCCGCTTTGAAAGGCGCCGCCGCTTCTGAGATTGCAATCCTTTCCGTTGGCGGAACAACCAATGAAGAGCATTTGGCCCTTATGAAAATCGGTGAAAAACTCGGCGTTCCCGTCAGCACGGGGATGACCGGTCTTTTCAAAGACATCGGAAAGCTTCACGCTTACACCGGCCGCGGTACAACTTATGAGGACGTCGAATCGGCGAAAAAGGTCTACCTCTTTGTCGACCCGTATGTCCAGTACCCGCTTTTGGCGAGACGTTTGGTCCACGCCAAAGAGAAAGGCGCCGAAATTGTTTCATTCGGTTTGAAAGAGTTGCCGATCGCGACGAAAAACGTTGCCGTGAAGCCTGACGCAAGCTTTTATGACATTCCCGAATTCGCGCCCGACGCGGACACGGTTATCGTTTCAGACTTGACGCCTTACACGTCTTCCAAGCGTTTGGCGGAACTCGTTGAACTTGCCGGCGGCAAATCCAAGTTCCTGTTTATGCGCCCGTTCATGAACGCGGCCGGCGCGGGCTACCTGTCCAAGCACACCAAGCAGCGGTCTTTTGATGACATCGTTTCCAAAACAGAATCCGGTGAGTTGAAAGTACTTGTCTGTCTGGATTCCGATCTGATTGACATTTGTCTCAACGAGAAAATGAAAGAGATTCTTGAAAAATCAGAATGCGTCATCGTCATTTCATCCCGCGCCACAACCGTTTGCGACTCTGCCGGCATTGTGATTGCGACTGAGCCGTTCTACAAAAAGAAGGGTTCCGTGATGAACGCTGAAGGCCGTTTGATTCAGACGCGCGCCGCTTTAGGCGAGTCGCCGCTGACGGGCTTTAATGCGCTGTCGTCTCTTTCGGAGGCTCTCGGCGGTCCTGCTCTTGACTTTGACGCCGTTTGCGCACAAGTCGTTTCCATGCTCGGCGCATCGGAAGATGAGTACAAAGTATCGGTTCCCGAAAAGAAAGCGCCGCCGGTTATCCAAAAGGTTTCCGACAAGCTGCCGGAATTGCCGGCGGTCTTTATGGGGGGCGCCGACCCCGCGTCTTGCCCGTCCGCTTCTAAAGAAGACTGTTGCTGCTCCGTTTCTGCCAAGCATCTTTATTTGACCAACCCGTTCCTGTGGAACGGTATTTCGGATAACGACGACTTTGTCGAAATCAGCCGCGGTCAAGTAAAAGCCGCCGCGCTTTTCAAAGGATTTACGGCTGACGTGACATGCGCCTGCGGCGAAATCACCAAAAAGACCCGCTTCAAAGTGTCTCCGATGCTTGACGGTTACGCGATTTCCACGCGGAAGCAGCCGTTTGCGAAAGGTCCTTTCGCGGATGTCTCGGTGAAGCGCTCGCCGACAAAGCCGGATGAACCCGACGTTGTTAAAGATTGTTCTCAGTAAGCTGAGGACATTTCTTTTTTTTATTCTTTTTTTATAAGCATCCGCGTTTCTTTTTCTCAATCGTTTTCTTTCTCGGCTGATTTCTTTTTCAACTGATTTCTTTCTCAACTGATTTCTTTCTCAACTGATTTCTTTCTCAACCGGTCTTTTTCTCTTCCTCAACTCGTCTCTTTCTCTTCCTCAACTCGTCTCTTTCTCTTCTTCAACTCATCTCTTTTTCTTCCTCAACCGTTCTCTTGCATCTCTTCTCGTGGTCGCCGTTTCTCAACGGACGGGCAGACTGTAACAGTTTTATATTATAATTTCTATTGTTCTAACTATTGTTCTAACTATTGTTCTTATTACATATCCGTTCATTCAATCATTATAACAGCGTAACAGCGTTTGGAACAGACAATGACTTCAGATCCGCCGGAACACAAGATAGTGCCGCATTCTTGTCTGACAAGGGATAGGAATGATGACGTTCACGCTTCCCGCGAGCTTGCGCCGAGTCATGACTCAAAGCAGCCTGAGTCTGTCGGTCTTTACGACTCATCTTTTTTGCACGACCTGCTGAATTCCGCCGGCGGCTTACGCGGTTATTTAGAACTGCTTTTAGAAGTCGATGATTCTGCCTCTATGAAACGATACGCTGCCAATTCGATTCTTTTATGCGATTCCCTGATTGAGGAAATCGAATATCACCGCCAGTATATTTTGGCA
The DNA here is from genome assembly GCA_009784005.1 of Candidatus Methanimicrococcus labiotermitis. Taxonomy (GTDB): domain Archaea; phylum Halobacteriota; class Methanosarcinia; order Methanosarcinales; family Methanosarcinaceae; genus Methanimicrococcus; species Methanimicrococcus labiotermitis. The sequence goes on along the minus strand of WRCE01000038.1, from coordinate 4,722 downwards.
GAAAAAGGTCGTTTAAAGCCCGTGTTGGCCGAAACGACAACCAAAGAAATTCTCCGGCTGACGGCTTTGACGCTTGACAATCATTCCGTTTCAAAAGGCCGGCATATTGAAATTTTAAAAGACGGTTCTGCCGGTTCATGCAGTTCCGCCGGCTCTGTCGGTTCAGCCGAACCCGCCGTTTCCGGCGGCTCCGGTGGCTCCGGTGGTTCTGTCGGCTCCGTCAGCTCTGTCAGCTCCGTCGTGTCTTCCGGTACAGAAAAAATTACAACGGATAAGGTTTTGCTTTCACGCATCTTGGTCAACATGACGAAAAACGCGATTGAAGCCACGGATAAGGGCGGAACCGTTACGATCAGTTCCCGCAGCATCGGCAACATGATCCGATTCAATGTTCACAATTCATCCGTTATTCCGCAGGAAGTCAGAGACAGACTTTTCAATTCTCAATTTTCGACAAAAGGAAATAACCGCGGTATCGGTATGTTCAGTATCCGTATGCTCGGTGAATTATTGGGCGGCGTTGTCGGTTTTGACAGCAAAGAAGACGAAGGTACTTGTTTTTATATCGATTTGCCTTCCGGTTCTCTTTAATGAGTCGCTCCGTTTCGCTTCCAATTGACGAATTCAAATTGACGAATTCAATTGACGAATTCAATTGACGAATTCAATTGACGAATTCAAATTGACGAATTCAAAGAAATGAATTGAAAAAAGTTTTCCACTTTCTTCAATTTTTAAATTCCCGCCGGGAGAAAGCGAAGGGAGCTGTTTTTATTAAATGAATCCATAAAAATGTTTGAGAAAAATGGCAGACATAAGCTTTTACTTCTTTTGGCAGGGGCTGGTTATTTCAATCATTCTGTCCGTCCTGCTGACGATTGGCATGACTCTGTGGTCACGGCGAAAATCAGCCGGCGGGGGCGCGTATGGTTTTGAGGATGGCAGCCGGCATGATTTTTATGAACGAAACAGAAAAGAGACTGTTTATGATTCTGAAGAGAATGAAAGGAATGAAGGGAATGAAAGGGATGAAAAGAATGAAAGGGGTGAAGGGAATAAAGGGAAGGCTGAACCTCGTTCAAAAACGAGCGGCTTAATCATGATCGGCCCGATTCCGATTGTTTTTGGCAGCGGCGGTGTCCGCTTTGATAAAAGCGCGTTCAAGTACGCTCTTTTATTTTTCATAATTGTCATTCTGATTTGGCAGATTATGGTCAGAATAGCACGTCTTTAATAAGAAGAAGCGATTTGCAGAAAAAACAAATAGCGAAAAAAAGCGAAAAAACAAAATTAATAATTGAAAATAATTGAATAATATTTACGGAAAAAGGGAGACGGCAATATGACAAAGAGACCGCCGGCGCAGGGAAATTCAAAAGATAACTACCGCAACAAAGGACGAGGAGAGCGGAAAAGCACCGAAAAAGAGCCAAAGAAGCTGGCAAGATCCGGTATGACTGCAGGCGGCGCGACGGGTAAAAGCGCGGGCAACGCGGGCAATGCAGGAAATGCGGGGGACGCGAAATACGCCGGTAAAAACACAGAGGGTAACGCGAAATCCGCCGACAGGAACATCGAGGGCAATGCGAAATACGCCGGCAGAAACACCGAGAGCAGCGCGAAAAACACCGGCAGAAACACCGAGAATAGCGCGAGAAACACCGGCAGAAACACCGAGAGTAGCGCGAAATACGCCGGTAAAATCACAGAGGGCAGCGCGAAATACGCCGGTAAAAACACTGATGGTAGCGCGAGAAACACCGGCAGAAGCACCGGCAGAAGAACCGAGAACAACGCGGGCAGGGGCGCCGGCAAAGGGAAGGCCTACAAAGACGGAATCATTGCAACAGAGTTCGGCAGCCGGGAACAAGACGGCGGAAGAGATTTCAAAGGGCCTCAGAAACGCGTTTTTTATGAAAACGATTTTATTTTTTGGTGCCGCGAATGTAATGTGCCGCTGATTGGCGAAACGTGCGGTTTGTGCGGTTCAAACGGGGAGAAAATCACACTTTCACAGCCCGCCGACGTCAGATTCGCGCAAGGGTACGATTATGAGCTTATTGAAAAGCACCTTTTCCGCCTTTTTTCCTGCAATCCTTTGGAAGGGCGGGTTGTCCTGCTGAATAAGATTCCGGGCGACGACCAGTCGATGGAAATCATCGCCGACGGCCATGTTATCGGTATCCTTCGGTTTGACCTGAATATTTTAGATTTCGTTTTTGAGCCGGCTATTCACGGTTCCAAACTTTTCTTTAATGAACCTTACAGATTTGCCGCCGCCGGCAGAATCGTCAAAATTCAAAAGGCGAAGTCACACATCAACGGTAAAAACATTTCTTTTGAATCCGTTGAAGATTTCCCGGCCGGCATCAAAAAAGGTGAGGCTGTTCTGATTATGAGCGGCGGCTTGACCGGTTACGGAATCGCGCACGCCGACGGCAAAGATTTTTACCGCTTGAAAAAAGAGCGCGAAGTGACCGGAACGGAGAAGTCTTCTTCTCGCGACACGTCCTCTCGCGAAACGTCTTCTCGCGACACGTCCTCTCGCGACACGTCTTCTCGCGACACGTCCTCTCGCGAAACATTCTCTCGCGAAATGTCAACCCTTTCCGATGAGGAACTCAAATCACGGCAGCTTCTGAAAGTCAAAAACATCACATCGGAAGACCCCGTGTCATTCATACTTTCTGAAAAGAATCCGTCAATGGACGACATTGTCGCCGCCAACAAAGAATACATCAAGGCGCTTGGCAAAGACGCGATGAATCTTATCAAAGGCGCCGCCGGCTTGAAAGAAAATAAGGATAAGCCGGTATTTGTTTCATTCAGCGGCGGCAAAGACAGTCTGGTCGTTCTCGACTTGGCCGCTTCCGCTTTGACCCAAAAGCCGTTTACGGCGGTTTTCCTCAATACGAGTATTGATTATCCCGAAACGATTGAATTTGCCCGAACCTACTGCGAAGACCGTCACATCCCGTTCAAAGAAATGAGTGCGGGCGATGACTTTTGGGACGCGCTTAAAGAGTTGGACCACCCGACAAAAGACAATCGCTGGTGCTGTAAAGTGTGTAAGCTGAATTCAAGCAACAGGCTGGCAGGCGGCAAAGACCATCTGTCGCTGGACGGCAAACGCCGCCACGAATCGTTCATGCGGTCCAAAATTCCGACGATGGACACGAATCCGAATGTCGAAGGCCAGCTCAACATCTTCCCGATTCGGGATTGGCGCGCCATTGAAGTTTGGCTTTACATTCGCTGGCGCAAACTGCCTTACAATCCGCTCTATGATAACGGGTTGGAACGAATCGGTTGTTGGATGTGTCCGGCAGCGTTCCAAGCGGAATACGTGCGGATGAAGGAAATCCACCCTGAATTGGCAGGCATATGGGAAACATATTTGGCAGGCTGGGCAAAAAAACACGGCGTTTCGGATGAATACGTTCGCCACGGACTTTGGAGATGGGAGCAACTGCCGCCGAAAATGATTAAATTGGCGGAAGAGCTGAATATTCCGTTGAAAGATGAGCAGAGAGAGTGAGAGGGGGAGACGGAAGGGAAAATTAAAAACGAAAATAAATAGTAACGAAAAGAACAAATGGTTTGACCCATATTTTATCCAAATAAAATCGAAACGAAATAAAAAAGGAGCTTACAAAAATGTACAATGAAATCGCCGTCATCATCGCATTGGTTCTTATCGCGACGCTTCAGGTTTTCCTTTGTAAGCGTGAAAACAGGCGCATCGGCTTGATTTTACCGATCATGTCACTCATCGTCGTCACATTAGCCGTGATTGGCATCTCTCTTTATTCGTCACTGCCAAACCTTATCAGTCAGCTTTTCTTTGCGATTCGGCTTTTTGTTTTCCTGAATATCCCGACTTTGATTTTGGCAGGAATTTATATTTTATACCACGGCAGAAGATGAACGGCGGCGGAAATTTTTTTGCCGTTCTTCGTTCTTCGTTCTCCGTTTTTCGTTCTTCGTCCTTCGTTCTTTGTTTTTTGTTTTTTGTTTTTTGTTTCTCTTAATATTTAAATAATTGAACCGCATTCAATCTCCATCTTTCAGACTTAAAAAGGTTATTTGAAAAATTAAACAATTCAGGTGTAAATTTTTATGCAGATGCTTCTCATTCACTCGGATTATATCGAGTATGAAACAAAAAAGAAAACGAAAATCGCCGAAGAGATCGGCGACGATATGAAAGCCGCCCGCCTTGAAGAGGCGCTGACGGCGTTCATCGCGGTGGAAAAATGCGATGAAGCAAATCCGAACGGAACCGTAGAGGCGGCCGTTGCCCAAATTAAAAACACATTGGAACAGGTCAAAACCGATAAAGTGATGGTTTACCCGTATGCGCATCTCAGTTCCAGCCTTTCCGCCCCCGATACCGGCGTTTCCGTTTTAAAAGGTATTGCGGCAGCTCTTTCGGCGGCCGGATTGGAAGTCAAACGCGCTCCTTTCGGCTGGTACAAGGCATTCAAAATCAGCTGCAAAGGGCATCCGCTCTCTGAATTGTCCAAACACATCTGCGTGGACGAAGCGGACGACGCAGCCGGCGGTGCAGCCGGCGGTGTGTCAGGCGGCGAGATGTGTTGCGCGGGCGTGGGCGCGGGCGTGGGGAGCGTTGCCGCGCTGAAAGGAAACGCTTGCGGCGCTTCCGTTCAGCTCTCCGAAGACGGCGACGTGGTTTCCGAAGCTCTTAAAGCGGAAAGCGTT
>WRCE01000037.1 GCA_009784005.1 Candidatus Methanimicrococcus labiotermitis | reverse complement strand
GTTAAAGGAAAGTAAGGGAAGTTAAAGGAAAGTAAGGGAAGTTAAAGGAAAGTAAGGGAAGTTAAAGGAAAGTAAGGGAAGTTAAAGGAAAGTAAGGGAAGTTAAAGGAAAGTAAGGGAAGTTTAAAGGAAGATTCGGGGTTACGAATATAAATCATGAATTCATTGTCTGCATATTAAAAGTCGGTACAGAAACAGGCAAACAGTTCCCATTTTTTCGGTGATTTTTTGAACACAGTTATTCCCGCACTCACATTTGAAGCCGTCTCCGAAGCGGTTTGTGAAATCCTCCGCATTTCAGAAACGACCCTTCCGAAAGACACGGTTGCCGCCATCAAGAGAGCGGCGCAGTCGGAATCTGACCCGACCGCGAAAGCGCAATTGGAAGCCATACTATTAAACATCGAAATCGCCGGAAAAAAAAACATCCCGATTTGCCAAGATACCGGCATTTTCATCTTTTTTGTAGAAATCGGACGCGGCGTCTGCCTTAATTTTGATTTGGAAGGCGCGATTCGTGACGGATGCGCAAAAGCGACAAAAAGCGTCCCGCTTCGCCCGAATGTTGTTGACCCTCTGACGCGGCGCAACACTCAAAACAACTTGGGAGACGGCCTCCCCGACATCAACTATTCGTTCGTTGCCGGAAACGCCCTCAAAATAACAGCGGCCCCAAAAGGCGCCGGCTCGGAAAACATGAGCGCGCTGAAAATGTTTACGCCGTCGGAAATTCCCAAAATCAAAGAATTCATCGTTGAAACCGTCTTGAAAGCCGGCGGGAAACCGTGCCCGCCCGTCATACTGGGTATCGGTATCGGCGGTTCGTTTCACCAATCCGCGAAACTGGCAAAAGAAGCATTGCTTGAAGAACTGAGAGACCCGACATCAAACCCAACCCAAGAACCGACGCGCGACCCAACCCAAGAACCGATGCGCGACCCAACCCAAGAACCGACGCGCGACCCAACCCAAAAAGTGTCTTCAAATGCCGTCGGATACGATGATTATGAAAAAGAAATATTGGACGCCGTCAATAAACTCGGTATCGGCTGCATGGGACTCGGCGGCGATACGACCGCGCTTTCCGTCAGAATCAAAAAAGCGTCTTGCCACACGGCGTCTCTTCCCGTTGCCGTGAATGTTCAATGCTGGGCTAATCGGCACGCGACAGCCGTCTACACCGGAGGCGAAGAGGAATGACCCGAAAAGAACATTTTCTGACAACACCCGCAACGGATGCCGCCGTGACGGCAATCAACGCCGGAGACATTGTTTATCTGTCGGGAATCATATACACCGCCCGCGACGAAGCGCATCATCGAATCCTTGAGTACGCTCATGAAAAAAAACAGCTTCCCTTTGACTTAAAAGGCGCCGCGATATTCCACTGCGGCCCGGTCATGAAAAAAGAGGGAACAGAATGGAAAGCAATCGCCGCCGGCCCGACAACCAGCGACAGGATGACAAAAATGACGCCTGACGTGCTAAAAAATCATGACATCAAAATCCTTATCGGAAAAGGCGGCATGGAAAACCTTTCAACGACAATGGCTGAACGAAATTGCGTTTACTTATCCTACACGGGCGGCTGCGCCGCTCTCGCCGTTGACATGATTAAAAACGTCAGAGGCGTTCATTGGGAAGACTTGGGGATGCCCGAAGCGGTTTGGGAGCTGGAAGTCGAAAAATTCGGCCCCCTGATTGCCGGCATAGACGCGCATGGGAATGATTTATTCCAAAATGTACTGGAAAAGGCAAACGCTGTATTCGAGGATATGAAATGTGGGAGGCAGATATTATAACTCCGGCAGTAACTCCTTCTGAAACTTCTTCTGTAACTTCTTCTGTTGCCCCTTCTGCTACTCCTACTGCTACTCCTTTTGTAAATGAATCAATTATTGTGTGGTGTAAAAGTGGTTTTAGTCTCAAATAATAAGGACAACAAGGTCATGATGTTCATAGACCTTCGGAATATATTGAAAAGCGTCGACACGATACCATTCAATTTAGATCTGTATACGCTTGCAGTACAGCTCGTCGGTCAAAGAGAACTCGTTGCCGCATACGTTTTTGACTCCAAGATGCCTTTTGGGTCTGACGACGCGTCTAAAAGATATCATGACAAACTGAGATACCTCGGCTTTAGAGTTATTGCGAGAGAATCTTATGATTCGGTGAGACAGGAACAAAAGGAAGTGGACGTTGCCATGGCGTGTGAAATGGTTGTTCATGCCTTAAGAGGTCACTATGACGTCGCCATCGTTGTGAGCGGTGACCGGGATTTTGTGCCGGCCATACAACACATACAAGCCGCCGGAAAGAAGGTAGAGGTTGCCGCGTTTTCAAACTCGGTCGGAGCGGTTGTCAGACAATCGGCCGATAAATTCCACGAATTAGAGAAGATGCCGCTTCTGATAATGTCTAATCCGAGAGGCGAGTCAGACCGGTTATCAGAGACAGAGGAGTGGTTGTGATGGATTTCATGGACCTTGTTGCCCGGTACAACGAAGAGTACGGCATGGTTGACGATGACTGGGAAAACATAAAGAAAACGACGATATTGACATTCGTTGAGGAAGGCGGAAAAACCTTATCCAGATACAATGGGATTCCGGTGTACAGGGACAGAGATTTCGAAAAAACGATATTCGCCGGTGAAACGTGGATCTGTTCCATGGACAAATCCAAATTAACATACTATTTCGCAAAAGGGATTCAAAGGATAGATTCCGCGTTCATGTTTGAACTCAAAAGCGAACAGAGGGATGAGATCGTGTCTTGCATTTGGGATAAGCAAAAGCGAATCATCGAACCGATTCTTGAAGAGAAGTACAGAGAGGTCGCGGCCAAAAATCTGGAACAAGCCACAGAAGAGACGCGGTCAAAATATGAGGCGGAAATAAAAACGCTCAAGGACAGCATCCATAATCTTGAGCAGAAGGAAACGGAAAATAAGCAAATCATAGAGTCGCTTCATGAAAAACTGAACGCGAAAAACAATGATACAGAATCTCAAAATCCAATACCGTCCGGCATCTCGGCGCTCATGCCCTTTGGAATCGCATCGAACATTTCAGTCAAAAGAAGCGGTCCCGACACAATAATCAGCGACACATTCAACAAATCCAGATATTTCGTCCACCTCAGCGCCGACCACAGAACCATCGTCATCAGGCCTCATGAACAAGGAAATGTCATTTGTATGAACAATACAATTATCTTGGAAAGACTCGGGCTGATCTCTCCCTTCAACGGCCCTTATGATATGATCTCCGAATATAGCCCGATGTATGGGGGAATTCAAATATATCTTTAAATGTTCAAACTTTAAATGTTCAAACTTTAAATGTTCAAACTTTAAATGTTCAAACTTTAAATGTTCAAACCATTTTTTCGGCAATCGGATCGCAAAATTAAGACACATAAGTATAACACATAAGTATAACACAAAAATAAAAACGGGGCGCCTCGAGCAACCCCCTGTAACGCAATCCTTTCCCGTTAAAAATTCACCGGGGTGCCGCAGGCACCCCTAAAATACAACCCACCCCCCTGTTAAAAATCACAGGGGTGCCGAAGGCACCCCTGAAACGCATCCGGCCCCCAAGTCCAAATACAAAATTGCGACCGGAGCCGAAGGCGGAGGAAGCACATTTTGACCATTATCTTACACATCGACATGGACAGCTTTTTCGCGTCCGTAGAAGTCCGCGACAAGCCGGAATTAAAAGACAAGCCTGTCGTCGTCTGCTCAAAAACATACCAAGCGGGAGACATGCCGCGCGGCGTGATCAGCGCCGCCTCTTATCCCGCGCGCAAATACGGCCTGCACTCGGCCATGCCGATATCCGAAGCGCAAAAGCTTTGCCCCGATGCCATTTTTCTGCCGATGAATCACGCCCTGTACAAACAGGTGTCGGAACACGTCGTCAAAATCATCCAAACCCATACGAAAACGGTTCAGCAGGTCAGCATTGATGAGGCTTACGCGCTTTTGAAAGAAAACGCCAATGCCGTCGATGCCGCCAATACCACAAATACCGCCAATACCACAAATACCGCCAATACCACAAATACCGCCAATGCCGCCAATGCCGTCGATGCCGCCGATACCACAAATACCGCCGATACATATGGCAAAGCGAAAGAAATCGCCGAAAAAATAAAAGCCGACATCTTCGCGGCTGAGAGGATTACATGCTCTATCGGCATCGCGCCGAATAAATCCGTTGCGAAAATCGCGTCGGGATTTCAAAAACCGGATGGGATGACAATCGTTCGCCCCGAGGGTGTCGCGGATTTCTTGGCGCCGCTGCCGGTCTCTAAAATTCCCGGCGTCGGCAAAAAAACGCAAGAAACGCTGGATTTGTTCGGCATTCAAACGGTCGGTCAGCTGGCAAAAGCCGATAAACGTCTGATTTATGAAAAGCTCGGTAAACACGGCATGGATTTTTGGGACATCGCGAACGGAACAGATACGTCTGTTGTCATCGAAACCGCTGACGCCAAATCCATCGGCCGATTTTTTTCAATCACCCCTTACACGAATGACCCCGCAGCGATTCAAATGGGTTCTGAATCCGTTTGTGAAGAGGTTCACACAGTTTTAACGGCAAAAAAAATGTTTTTCAAAACAATTTCCGTCAGCCTCCGGTACACCGATTTCACAACGGCGTCAAAATCCAAAAGCCACACCGTCCACACATCTGATATTTTTTTCCTAAAGCGCCACGCTTTTGAAATGCTGGAAGAACTGATGGCTGCAAACGAGAAAAATAAAAAAATCCGGCAAATAAGCGTCGGCGTTTCAAACCTAAAAAAGACGGACGCCGCGCAAATGCAGCTGACAGATTTCTTTTAAATTTCGGGAACGTAAGCGCTGAGGGGAAAGAAGGGAAAAGGGGAATTCTGAATTATTGTCTAACGTCTTTGAAAAAGCGTTCAAACAAAAAAGAAATAAATGAAAAGCTTCAATTTACCATGCGTATTAATTCAAATGAGTATTAATTCAGAATTGTTTCAATAAATTCAAAAAAAGGAAAAACGGATCGGAAAAACTATGGGTTGAGTGATTTGATGCAGGTGGTTTATTCATGACCGATACTTTAAAGCCTCCCTTTTTAACGATTGCCTTGACAGGAACACCGGGCACGGGAAAAACCGAGGTTTCAAATAAACTTGAAGCGGAAGGCTATCATGTTCTTCATTTGACGGAGTTCATCAAAGAGCAGCAGATTCCTTCAGAAAGGGATACAGAAAGAAATTGTGACGTCGTTGATCTGGATGCCTTGGAAATAGCCGTTTTTGAATATCAGCAGCAGGCCTGCCGGCAATACAACAATCACTTTTTTGAAAACAAATTAACGTTTGAAGACTTTCATAAAAATACCGCTGATTTTCCCGTTTTACTGATTGAAAGCCACATGTCACACTACTTATGCGATTTATGCGTTGTTCTTCGAACACACCCGAACACGCTGAAAACCCGTCTTGATGAACGCGGCTATTCCGAAAAGAAAGTCATGGAAAACCTTTTAGCCGAATCCATCGACGTTGTTTTGTGCGACTGCTACGATTACTGTCGCCGCGTTTATGAAATCGATACAACCGATACCACTGTTGAAGAAACAACGGCTTGCATGAAAGAACTGATTCACGCGCTCTATGACGATGAATTGAAAAAATATTTGGAACTGAATTCCAAAATAACCTCCTGCGCCGAAGATCAAAAAGTGCAGCAGGCGATTGCGGCCGATGTGACGTTTTCCGAGATTCTCAGCACGATATAGGCAGAAGACGACGGCGCCACCGTTTACACCGATGACAACGAGTCGGATTACATCATTGAAACAAATCCCATCCTTGTCAAATACATCCCGGGAAAAAACGATTGGAGCGAAGAATTATCTGACAGGTGAAATGGATCTGACAGATGAAATGACCTGACAGAATGAAATGGCCTGACAGATGAAAGGACCTGACAGATGAAAGGACCTGACAGATGAAAGGACCTGACAGATGAAAGGACCTGACAGATGAAAGGACCTGACAGATGAAAGGACCTGACAGATGAAATGACCGGACAGGTGAAATGGCCTGACAGATAACGTTTCGGTCACTTTTTTTCATTCAACGCTTTTGGGAAAATAAAAAAAGTTATTCATCGTTTCCTGAAACCCTTTTGATCCGGCAAACGCCTTCCACTTGTTCTATAACGTCGGCGACCGCCGGCGGAACGAACCTTCGCCATTCGCCCGTGTCGCCTTCAATCATTGATTTTCTGACTGCGGCGCCGGAATATATGTCTCTTTCATGCATTGCGGGGCGGCGGACTTCAATGCCGGCCTCTGTGAATAATTGAATGACAAGCGGATTGTTGGAATAAGCGACGTCGAATTTCGGAGACATAGACCTGACGTGCGACACCCAAAGGGCGTTGTATTCAACGTCTTGAATCGGAATGATGTAATGGCGTATCGGGAAATTTTCCAACGCTTTCAGAACCATTTCAATCCGTTCGCCTGCCGTAAACGGGTCGCGCGTCGTATGGCTTTTCTGGGCGCTTCCTATCCCGATGACGACTTCATCGGTTTCTTCCGCGATTGTTTTGATAATCTTCTCATGGCCGCAGTGAAACGGCTGGAAACGACCGATATAGATTGCTCTTTCCATTTTAAAACTCCGAAATCATTTTTCCGATGAATTGAATTGATTTTTCTTTATTCGGGCCGAGCGGCGACCCGGCAACGATTTGCGTCACGCCCGCCTTCTCTAACTCTTTGACTTTGCCGATACAATCATCAAGGCTGCCGGTGATTGAAAACCTGTCGGCGATTTTATCGGTGACAAGCGCATTCAAGTCTTTGAACCGGCCTTGTGAAATCGCGCCTGCAATTTCCTGCCGCACGGCAGCGGAAACGCCGTGCCTTTCAAGCACCGACACCGACGCGCCGGCAACGATAAACGCGACAACGGGTTTGGCGGCGGCATACGCTTTTTCCGCGTCTTCGTCGATTGAGAAACACGTATAAGCCGCCACGTCGATTTCCGCAAGCGTCTTGCCGGCCGCTTCGGCGCCTTTTTGAATCAAAGGAACGGCGGCTGTAAAATCATCCGGGTGAGAACCATTAATTAAGACACCGTTTCCGACAGCGCCCGCCGCTTCAAGCATTTTGGGCCCCTGCGCGCCGACATAAATAGGAATATCCATGGAAACAGCAGTCCTTTTCGGCCCGGCGAAATCGATTTTAGCGTTTTTCAGCCGAATGATATCACCGTCAAAAGTAACTTTACCGCCCTGCAAAAGTTCACGAACAGCGATAACCGTCTCCTTCACGGCTGTCAGCGGCTTGTCGCCGGCAATACCGAGCGCGTCCAGTGTCATTTTGTCGCCCGGCCCGATGCCCAAGATGACGCGCCCGCCGGCAATTTCATTCACGGACGCGATGCTTGACGCCGTGATGACGGGACTGCGCGTATACGGATTCGTCACGCCCGCGCCGAGTTTAATACCGTCCGTCGCCGATGCCAAAACAGCAATCGTAGAATAAACGTCGCGGTTATTGTGATGATCGGTCACCCACACGTATTCAACACCCTGTTCCTCGGCGGCTTTCGCGTAAGCCGCGATTTGAGCGGCAGGCTCGTTTGGGACAAATTCAATGCCGAATTTCATTTTTCTCACTTAATTTTATTAAAACAAAAATTTCAGAATAAACTGTTTATTGTGACGGAACTTATATATCTTATCTGAAAAAATACATCGAATCTTAAATCACTATCGATTCAGACTCGATTCAAACTCGATTCAAACTCGATTCATAACTCGATTCATAACTCGATTCAAACTCGATTCAGACTTGATTCATAACTCGATTCAAACTCAATTCAAACTCTAATTCATACTCAATTCATACCTTTCATTTTTCGGTGACACGATGAGCCGTCAGGAATTTTTTGAAACCGATGAGAATATCGGTGAAAATACCGGTAAGAAATCCGATGAAAAATCCGATGAGAAATTCAATCTCGCCTGCCGCGAGATTCTTCTCTCGGCGGCGGCCGGCGAAATCGCGGATGAAAAGAGTTTAACCAAGATGAAAAAGAAAGTGTGCAAAGCGTACAAACTTTCAACGCTGCCGAGCAACGGCGATATTATTCTTCGCGGAAATCCGGCGGAACAAAAAGCCGTTCGCGATATTTTGCAGCGAAAACCCGTTCGGACAATTTCCGGCGTTGCCGTTTTGGCGGCGATGACTTCCCCTGAGGCCTGCCCCCACGGCAAATGCCTGCCCTGCCCCGGCGGCCCCGATTCTGTTTTTCAATCGCCGCAAAGCTATATGGGGCGCGAGCCGGCGGCGATGCGCGCGTTTGAATTCTGTTTTGACCCGTATGAACAAGTCAGTTCCCGGCTGAAACAGCTCAACACAATCGGTCACGATGTTTCCAAAGCCGAACTGATTGTTATGGGCGGCACTTTTTCGGCGCGGACGATTGATTATCAAGAATGGTTTGTGAAACGGTGTTTGGAAGCAATGAATGACTACCGCGTTTCGCCCGAATTGTCTGATCTGCCTAAACTGTCCGATCTGCCCAAACTGTCCGATCTGCCCAAACTGTCCGATCTGCCCAAACTGTCCGATCTGCCAGAAATGCCCTGCCCTTCCAAACTGTCCGATTCACCTGAAAAGAAGGCGGAACAAGGCGATGTCGCCGCTCGCGGTGACACGCCTGTTCCCCGATACATTTCTTTGGAAGATGTTCAAAAAGCCAATGAGACGGCTGACGTGCGCAATGTCGGCATGACGCTTGAAACCCGCCCCGACTGGGCGAAAGAAGCGCATATCGATGAATTTTTAAAGCTGGGAGGCACGAAAGTCGAACTGGGCGCTCAAAGCGTCTTTGAAGACGTTCTTCTCAAAATGAACCGCGGCCACACCGTTCGCGAAACGGCCGACGCCAACCGCCGCCTTCGCGACAGCGCATTTAAAGTCGGTTTTCATATGATGCCCGGCCTCTTTGATACGGATGCCCGCCGTGATTTAGAGGGATTTCACGAACTCTGTGAAAACCCCGATTTCAAGCCGGACTATTTGAAAATATACCCGACGCTTGTAACGGAGGGAACCGAACTGTGCCGGATGTGGCAAAACGGTGAATATCACCCCATTGATGACGTGACCGGCCCCGAATTGATATCGCAAATCAAAGCAATCCTCCCAAAATGGACACGTCTGCAACGAGTCCAGCGCGACATCCCCGCCGACCAGATATTGGCGGGCATCAAGAAAAGCAACATCCGGCAGGAAGCGGAAAAACTTCTGCATGCCCGCGGCGAAAAATGCCGATGCATCCGCTGCCGGGAAGTCGGCCACAATATTTTGAAAGGAAATCCGCCGGCGCCTGAAAACATTCAACTTTTGACAGAGACATATGACTGTTGCGGCGGACAGGAACATTTCATATCATTTGAAGATTTAAAAGCCGACGTATTAATCGGATTCATCCGCCTTCGTTTCCCGAATGCGCCGCACCGCCCCGAATTGAAAAACGCGGCGCTTGTTCGCGAGCTTCACGTCTACGGCTCACTGACGCCTCTCGGCGAAACCGCTGAAACGCTTTCGGCGCCCTTAGCGGACAACAACCGTTCTTGGCAGCACCGCGGCTTTGGCAAAGAGCTTTTGCAGAAAGCCGAAGAAATCGCGGCGGACGGCGGCTATGAGAAGATATCGGTCATCAGCGGCATCGGCGTTCGCGGATATTACAAGAAATACGGTTACGTTTTTGACGGCGTTTACATGACAAAAAAGTTGTGATACGGCGCATTCTCTTTTTTATCGACAATGGTCACCTCGTTTGCGGCCGGAGTCATACACCTCACACCATACAGCATTACATTCGACATCAAAAAACGATTATCGGTCGAAGTGACGAACTATTTTTACATATAAACTTTCTGAAAAAAATAAATTCGGAAAGCATATCATTGTTATTGATTTTCAATTCAGCATGCGAGTGAAGCCGATATTTCCGTCCGCATGCGGACAGAATTAAGGGTTTAAACGAGCCAACCGGCAACTTCCTGAAGATTCCGTCCGCATGCGGACGGAATTGAGAGCTAAAAAAGACCAACAGGTAAGTTCAGAAGATTCCGTCCGCGCGCGGACGGAATTGAGAGCTTTAAAAAGCCATCAAGTAAGAAAACGAAACATCAACGTTTTTCAAAAACATCTCTTACAGTTTTTTCGCCGGCCGTTGCATTTTTTATTTGCATCGCCGGCGATTTTGTAATTTTGTATCTATTTTGCCTTTACGACCGCGGCTAAATTACACCGCAGCTGCCTTTTCAGCTCTCTTTTCCATGAACTTCAAAGCAAGCATCATTCCGATACCGACAACAGCGCAGCATGACGCAATCAGAAAAGCCGGAAACATGAGGCTGATATCATCGGCGGCGATGTTTTTATAATAACCGGCGATTTGCGACGAAATGATTGCGCCGGCGCCAAAGCCCAGCAACACAAATCCGTAGTTGGTCGCCATGTGCTTCGGTCCGAATATGTCGGCAGTCAGCGACGGGAACGTGCTTAACAGTCCGCCGTAGAAGAAACCGATCAACGCGATTAACACGTAAATCCAATAACCGTTCACGGAAATGACGAAAAGCGAGAGAATCGCGCTTCCGGAAAGCAAGATTATGATTGTGTTCTTTCGCCCGACCTTATCGGAAACAATGCCCCAAAACAGACGGCCGAAGGAGTTGAACATGGAAATTGCCAAAACACCAATCGTCGCGGTTGCGGCAAGCCCTTTGGCGACCGCGATGGGCTTTGCGAAGCCAATCATCATAAGCCCGCCCATGCAAGCCAGCATGAATGTGACAACGATAAAATAAAACTGAGGCGTTTTGAGCATCTCTGTCGGCGTATAGTCTTTGATCGTTTTTGCCGGAGAGGCGCCGGCCGCGGGGGTCCCAAGCTGCGCTCCTTCGGGCGGGTTTTTCAAAAACAGACTGCCGATTGTACAAACAACCAAAAATATCGCGCTGAGAATCATGAACGTTTTCGGCTCGCCGACGCCGGCGCCGCCGTAAGTTGTAATCAAAACCTCAACGATCGGCGTGAACACGACACCGCCGAATCCGAGTGCGGAGACAATGACTCCCGTAACAAACCCTTTCTTATGCGGGAACCACTTTTGGGCGCAAGCGATGGTTGTGGAGTATGTAAAACCCATGCCGATACCGCCCATGACACCGTAAGTGACCCACAGCATCCATGAATATTCAGCCGTCACAAAAGATGCCAAAAAGAAGCCGGCGCTTAAAATAATACCGCCGGTGAAAACAACAATACGGGTTGTATATTTAACAGCAAGCTTGCCGCCGATTACGCTTCCGATGGTCAGCGTGGCAAGCAGGAGAGAGAACGTAAGCCCGGCCGCGGCGTTGTCGCCGTTAAAAATGCTGTCCGCGATACCTGTTTGGAAGACACTCCAGATGTATGCGATGCCGAGGGTGAGTTGAATTGCGATTGCCGCGAGTACAGTATAAAGACCTTGATTTTTCATAAGAGGATTTCCTCCGTTTTTGACGAATACGAGTCGGGACAGCTGTCAAGAGTCAAGTGACAAGAGTCAAGTGACAAGAGTCAAGTGACAAGAGTCAAGTGACAAGAGTCAAGTGACAAGAGTCAAGTGACAAGAGTCAAGAAACAAGATGACAATCTGCCGGCCTCTCACGCCGGCAAACAAACCATTCCGTGCCGGCATGCTCGATTATTAGAAATATAAATGCGCCGCCATGTTTTCGGATATGTCCGCCTGCCTCGGCGCGCGTGAGGCATTCATTTGTACCGGTAGCAGCGATAAGCCAACTATCAGACATGTGCCAATGTTTTTGCTCATGTCACTTCTTGTATATAATTCAAACCCTGAAAACTCAATCTGAGAGGGTTTTTCATACAATTCATCAGAAATCGGAAAATAAAAAGAGTAACGCAAGGAATGATTTTTTTTCGTTTCATCCCTTGACATATCTTAAAAAATCTTTTTTTCAACCTTTATTTTTCAACCTTTTTTTTCAAATTTTTATTCAAACCTTTTCTTCAAACCCTTTTTCAAATCTTTATTCAAACCTTTTCTTCAAACCCTTTTTCAAACAATCATTTGCCCCAAAACGGTTTGCCTTTTCGGCGAATCACCAGATATTTTTCAAGCGTTTCCTGTTCATCCGGCGTCAGCGTATTAAATATTTCAAATTCCAAAACTCTGGAATCGCTTTCGGGAATGTGAACATACAAAATGTCTTCTTCTTTTATCTGGCGCCCGACGGTGACGCCGTCAATGGCCATTGCGACTTCCATGCCGACGGTGGCCTTTTGGACTTTCTTGCCGTTTAGTTCCAAGCCTTTGACCGTGCCGACAACCGTTCCGTCCGGCAGCATGACATCCGTGTTGTTTTTAACAACGCCGCCCAAAATGCGAACGCCGACAACGGCAGGTTTGCTTTGGCGGAAAACGCAGCCGGGCAGTATTTTAAACTGACAGGGCTTAACCAGTGTGTCGGAACGGAGTTTTTCAAGTTCCTCTTCCTGTTCTTTCACGAATTCCTGATAGTCGTCTAAAATGCGGTAAATGACATCGTTTTTAAAGACGCGAACAGCAGGCGTGGTGTCCATCAGCTCCAGCGCGTCAGGATTGACTTTGACGTTAAACGCTAAGATAACGGAATACATAGAGTCATAAATCGTGGACGCTTCCATGACATCGCGTTTGGTCACGTCGCCAACTTCCGCTTTTTGAATTTGAATGCCGGCTTTTTTGAACTCGTGTACCATGGCTTCCAATGAACCGATTGTGTCCGCCTTAATCATAACGCCGTCATTATCGGTTTGGATTTGAACGTCATCGATTTCGGATTTGACCTTGGCGATGACATCATCCAGCGTTTCGGGCGTTGCGGAAATCAGCGGCGCGCCCGCCAGCGCGTTCTCGATATCCGGCGCCGAGATTTTGACACCGGCGGCGGCCGTTATTTTTTGGATTGGTTTGAATTTGCTTTCATACCTGATCTCGCTCAATTCTCTTGGTTTTAAGAGGGCGCGGACTTTGGTAACGATGGGGTCGCCGAGGCAGCCGATGACGACAGTATCTCCTTTTTGAAGGGTTCCGTCATACAAAATAACATCAATGGTTGTCCCAAGCCCTTTTTCTTCCTTTACTTCGAGCACCGTGCCGATGCCGGGGCCGTTCACGTCATAACGCAGCGTTGCTTCCAAAAAGCGTTGCGCTAAACCGAGAAGAACCAACAAAACATCGGAGATGCCTTCGCCCGTCAAACCGCTGATCGGGACGACACCAAACGCTTTTGTATAATCTGTTATGCGGTCAAAGCGGTCAGCGCTGAGTCCCTGTTCATATAGGTGGCCGATGACATTGTAAAATTTTTGTTCAAACATGGCCTGAACTTCGGGCGTCTGTTTTTTGAAAGTGGTATTGAAAGGTTCGCCTTTGAAGACTTTCCACCCCTGGATTCTGTCAATCTTGTTTGTCACCACGATAAACGGCGTTTTAAAGCGTTTTAAAATGTTCAGGCTTTCAATTGTTTGCGGTTTGAACCCTTCATTAATGTCCACAACAAGAATCGCCAAATCCGCAAGCGAGCCGCCGCGGCTGCGAAGCGTTGTAAAAGCGTGGTGGCCGGGCGTATCAATAAACAATAAGCCGGGAACAATAAATTTATTGACCAATTTATTATCGCCGCATTTTTCAGCAATAACATTGATCGGCACCTCTGTCGCGCCGATGTGCTGGGTAATCGCGCCCGCTTCGCCCTTAACGATTGCCGTACCGCGTATTTGGTCCAAAAGCGTGGTTTTTCCGTGGTCGACGTGCCCCATCACACAAACAATCGGCGTCCTTAAGTTTTTTCCGCTCATCAAAATCACCTGAAAAACGAAGCCATCCGCTTCGGTATATGAAAATAAAATATCTGTTTAATCTCTGTTTAATTAATAGAATGAATGAACAAAATATGCCGTTGAAGTATAAAAAGCTTTGAAGAGGCATATCGCTCTACTGCGGAAACAGCGCGGAAACAGCGCAGAAACAGCGCAGAAACAGCGCAGAAACAGAATGACAGCAACGCCATCCCATTATAAAAACATCACGTCTCAAATCCGAATCCGATTTACCTTGGCAAATAAAGATTAAAAACAAAAGAACAAAAAAACAAAAACAAAAACAAAAAACCGATCAGAATAAAACAAATAAATCATAAAACCGAGCAGAAGAAAACAAACAAAACATAAAACCGATCAGAAAAAAACAAACAAAACATAAAACCGAGCAGAAAAAAACATACAAAAAACATACAACCACCTCCATTTTCGGAGTTGGGCGATGCGTAGCAGCGCACAAATTCGAAAATGGAGATTTCTGCCAAAAAATAACAAGAAATAGCAAACAATATTTTTTTTGAAAAAAGCAAGTGAAAAGAGACAAAACGAAGAAAAACAAGATGAAAAGAGACAAAACGAAGAAAACAAGATGAAAAGAGACAAAACGAAGAAAACAAGATGAAAAGAGACAAAAAGACGAAAACAAGATGAAAAGAGACAAAAAGACGAAAACAAGATGAATAGAGACAAAACGAAGAAAACAAAACGAAGAAGCAAAAAGAAGAAGCAAAAAAACAAAAAAAAAGAAACAAAATCAAACAAATACGTTTGATTTTGATTCCTGAATTATTCGTAAAGGCAAACGTCTTCGCATCTCATGTAGGACAAGAGGACGCCTTCGCCGAAGTGGATCTTGATTTCGCGTTCCGCGGCTTCGGGGGAGTCAGAGGCGTGAACAAGGTTTCTGCCTGTGTCCATCGCGAAGTCTCCGCGGATTGTTCCGGGGGCCGCCTCGGCGGGTTTGGTCGCGCCGTTGATTGCGCGCATAATCTTAATAGAGTCTTTTCCTTCAACCACCAAAGACAGGGACGGCGAAGATGTGATAAACTCAACAAGGCCGGCGAAGAAAGGTCTTTGCGCGTGTTCCGCGTAGTGTTCTTTCGCTTTCGCTTCTTCCATGACGGCAAATTTCATGCCGGAGATTTTGAGGCCTTTTCTCTCGATTCTGGAGAGTATCTCACCCATCAGACCGCGCGCGACGCCGTCGGGTTTAATCATAACATATGTGCGTTCCATAAAAAATCACCATTGTAATACTGAATAAAATTAAGTCATTAATAAGTGAACTTTAAGTTAAAAGTTAAGTTAAAAGTTAAGTTAATTAAGTTAAAAGAATGAGAAATTCAAAAATAAAAACGGAAAATAAAGTCGGATGACTTTACTTTCTTTTCTGTTCGGCACGGCCTTTTTCGGTCCAGATGGTTTTTCTCGGCAATCTTCCCATTGTCAAATTGTTTTGGCACTTGGAAGAGCATAAGAAAAAGGTTGCGCCGTCTTTCTTGACGTAGAGTTTACCGGTGCCGGGCTCAATCATCGCTCCGCAGAAACTGCATTTTCTTTGTTCCATTTTGCATCACCGTTATCTCATTGTCAATTTTTTGGCTTCGCGTGAGGTTTCGATCAACATCAAGATGTCGCCGATACGAACGGGACCGACACAGTTTCTTGTGATGACACGGCCCTTGTCGCGGCCTTCTAAAATTTTGCACTGGATCTGACTTGCTTCACCGTGCATGCCGGTGTTTCCGATAACTTCAATTACTTCTGCCGGAAAACCGTTTGCGTTATTTGATTCGTCTGCCATAATTCATCTCTCCTTTCGGTTGATATGTTTACAAATCATTTCTTGAGAGCGGCGACTTTTGATGCGACATCGCTGACGAGTTCGGCGGCTTTTCCCGCGTCTGTAATTGCGACAGCCGCGCATCCGACCATTAAGCCGCATGCTGCGCCGAGGTCTTTCTGTTCTTTAACAAAAATGTATGCTGCACCCTTTTCTTCACAAAGCGGGCCGAGGTGGGCGATAATTTCAACGGGTTCAACGTTTTCGGCGATGACGACGAGTTTTGCAGTGCCTCTCTCGATTGTCTTTGTCGCTTAGTTGGTGCCTTTCTTAATTTTGCCGGTGTCTCTTGCGGTTTCAACAGCTTCTAACG
>WRCE01000036.1 GCA_009784005.1 Candidatus Methanimicrococcus labiotermitis | reverse complement strand
CTTCAAACTTGACATGCTTTCTCTTTCCATTTCCTCAAGGCGCAAACGGATGAACTTGACCTGTTCCTCAAACTCGGGGATGACTTTGAATTCCAAAGCGTTGACACGGCGTTTGGTTTTCTCAATGTCGTCGAGGAGTCTTTTCATGGTTGTTTCAAGCTCGGCGGCAACGATGATTTTCTCAACGAGAATTTCATAGGCGTCAGCCACCTCATCGATATAGGAGTCGGTACCCACAAGACCGTAGCCTCTTTTGTGGAGGGGTTTGTGAACGTCGGATCCTTTGATTCTCGGAACCACGACACCCATAATGTTTGAGCTGCTGAGTTCAATGGTCGGAACGGTATCGACAGCGAAAGAGGCCGATTTGAGGGTAAAGGACCCGTCGACGGCTGAGGCCAAGTTGACTTTTTCAACAGCGTTTGCATACACTGCATCCAACTCTTCTCTAACCCCTCGCGCCTGATTCAGGATTTTGAAAAATTCCAAAATCAAACCGTCTCTCTTCATTTTCAACAGCTTGTAACCGTTTTGAGAGAGCTTGATTTTCTTTTGGACGTCCTGAAGTTCGGAACGAGTCGGCTTTACATCTTGAACTGCCATGACCATCACTCAGATTTCTTTTCCGGATAATACTTGTCAATGTACTTGTTGTCGATTCTTCCGAGATACGCTTTGGGCAGACTGGAAAGAATGTTCCAGCCGACATTCAGAGTGTCCACGATGGATCTGTTTTCGGAACGGCCCTGACGAACGAATTTGTCTTCGAACAAGTCGGCGAATTCCAAAATTTTCTTATCGCGCTCAGACAAAGCTTCTTTACCGACGATTGCGACAAGACCGCGAAGGTCACGGCCTTCGGCGTAACCGGCATAAAGCTGGTCAGAAACCGCTTTGTGGTCTTCTCTGGTCTTTCCGTTACCGATACCCGAATTCATCAAACGGGAAAGGGACGGCAAAACGTTGATCGGCGGATAAATGCCTTTTCTGTGAAGTTCTCTTGAAACCACAATCTGGCCTTCGGTAATGTAACCGGACAAGTCGGGGATCGGGTGCGTGATGTCATCGCCGGGCATTGTCAGAATCGGGATCTGAGTCACGGATCCTTTGTTGCCCTTAATCACACCGGCGCGCTCATAGATACCGGCCAAGTCAGTGTACATGTAACCCGGGTAACCGCGTCTTGCGGGGACTTCTTCTCTTGCGGCGCCCATCTGACGGAGAGCTTCACAATAGTTCGTCACGTCAGTCAAGATAACGAGAACGTGCATATCGTGCTCATAAGCCAAATATTCGGCTGTCGTCAAGGCCATTTTCGGCGTAATCAAACGCTCGACGGCAGGGTCGTCGGCAAGATTGAGGAAAACGACTGCGCGCTCAAGAGCGCCGGTTTTCTCAAAGTCAGCCATAGCGTACTGCGCTTCTTCGTTGGTGATACCCATTGCGGCGAAAACGACGGCGAACTTCTCGGTTGAGCCCGGAACCTGAGACTGACGAGCAATCTGCAGAGCAATCTCCATGTGGGGGAGACCGGATGCGGAGAAAATCGGAAGTTTCTGACCGCGGACCAATGTGTTGGTACCGTCAATGGTAGAAATGCCGGTTTGAATAAACTCTTTCGGCTGCGCGCGGGAATACGGATTCATCGCAGCGCCGTAGATATCCATCATCTTTTCGGGAATGATTTGGGGACCGCCGTCTCTGGGAAGGCCTGAACCCGAAAGGATTCTGCCGAGCAAGTCAATCGATGCCGGAAGTTTCAAACTGTCGCCGGTAAACGTCACGGCGCATTCCTTGTTAAGACCGCCGGTACCTTCGTAAACCTGAACAACGACGACATCTTCGGAGGTGTCCAAAACCTCTCCTCTTTTGATGCTGCCGTCCGCCAAACGGATGTTCACGAATTCACCGTAACCGACAGGTTCGGTTTTTTCAACGAAAATCAGAGGGCCGGCCACTTGTGTGATCGTCTTGTATTCTTTGACCATTTTAATAACCTCCGCTGCCGATTTGCGTAAATTCCGTTTCCATCTTGTTCATCACTTCGCCCAACAGCTGATCAAAGTTCTCTTCGTACTTGATCTTGCCTAATTCGGCTTTAGAGTTCATGGTGACCAAAGCTTTAATGGGCGCGCCGTCCGTCAAATATTTCGCGGCAAGCTCGTTCCATCTCATAATGCTCTTCAAGAGCTTATATTGCTTGTCAAAAGAACAGTATGTGTCAACAGGGTGGAAAGAGTTCTGCTGAAGGAAAATTTCACGAATCATACGGGCGGATTCCATTGAAATCTGCTGAGATTCGGGAAGAGCGTCGGAACCGACCAACTGCACGATTTCCAAAAGTTCGGATTCGAGCTGGAGGATTTCCATCGCTAAGCCTCTGAGTTCATTCCAGTCAGGAGCCACGTTTTCCGTGTACCAGGGCGCAAGCGTGTCCATGTAAAGCGTGTAACTGTTAAGCCAGTTAATCGCAGGGAAGTGTCTTCTCTGAGAAAGCTTTGCATCCAAAGCCCAGAACACTTTCACGATACGGAGTGTGTTCTGCGTCACAGGTTCGGAGAAGTCGCCGCCGGCCGGAGAAACCGCACCGATAACGGTAATGGAACCTGTCGCATTGTTCAAAGAGAGAGCAACGCCTGAGCGCTCATAGAATTCAGCCAAACGCGCGGACAAATAAGCCGGATAACCTTCTTCACCCGGCATCTCTTCAAGACGGGATGAAATTTCTCTCATAGCTTCGGCCCAACGGGACGTTGAGTCGGCCATCAAAGCGATATCGTAACCCATGTCACGGAAATACTCGGCAATGGTGATACCGGTATAAACGGACGCTTCACGAGCTGCCACAGGCATGTTGGACGTGTTGGCGATCAAAACAGTACGTTCCATGAGCGGACGTCCTGTCTGCGGGTCTTCGAGTTCGGGGAACTCGTTTAAAACTTCCGCCATTTCGTTGCCGCGTTCACCGCAGCCGATGTAGACCACAATGTTTGCGTCAGACCATTTTGCCAGCTGCTGCTGCGTCACAGTCTTACCGGAACCAAACGGTCCGGGGATAGCTGCCGTTCCGCCTTTTGCGACCGGGAACAAAGCGTCAAGAACACGCTGACCGGTAATCAAGGGGATTTTCGGAGCCAATTTCTTGGTAACGGGCCTGGGCACTCTGACCGGCCACTTGTGGGCCATTTTCAGTTCCGTTCCGTCTTTCAATTTACAGACAACATCATCAACCGTATATTTGCCGCTTGTGATTTCGGCAACTTCGCCGCCGGCAACGTTGGGGGGAACCATGATACGGTGTACAATGTTCTCGGTTTCCTGAACGGTACCAATCACTTCACCGGGTTTTATGACATCGCCGACTTTAACGCACGCGTCAAACTCCCAGAGTTTTGAGTGACTCAGACCGTCAGCGGACACACCTCTTTTAATGAAGTTGCCCATTTCGTCTTTCAAGACGCTGAGCGGTCTTTGAATACCGTCATAGATACTTTCAAGCAAACCCGGTCCGAGCTCAACGGAAAGGGGAAGACCTGTATTTTCGACAGGCTCTCCGGGTTTAATACCGGAGGTTTCCTCATAAACCTGGATGATGGATTTGTTTCCAACAATTTTGATGACTTCGCCCATGAGTCCTTCATGACCGACTTTAACCACATCGTACATCTTTGTGTTTAAGCCGACCACGGTAACCACGGGTCCCGCCACTCGATAAACTTTACCTTTTACTTCCAAAGATCAACACCTACCGCCTGTTTTATTTTATCCCTTAAATTCGTCGAGCCTATACCCGAACCGCCGAGAGCGACAACTGTCGGCTGGACGGAAGCGTTCAACAGCGTCTTTAATGACTCGGGCAGTTTTGAAATATCATCATTATGCATGACAAGAATACCGACATCTTTGTCTTCTAAGACGGTGCGAACAGCGGGTTCGACACCGATGATGTCAGTTTCGTAGACCTTTCGGATTCCGGCAAGCCGAAAACCTGTCACGAAGTCACTGTTTCCGACAACTGAAATTTCCATTAGAGAATCACCAACCGGTCTTTGATTAAGTCACTGTCCATGCCGACAGATTTTCCGCGAACGATAATTCTTAAGTTGCGGACTTCGTTGGACTTGTAAATGATGTATTCCAAAATCGGAATAATTGAAATTAAGAAACGACGAGAATTTTCGGTAGCTTTCGTTAAATTATACCTTGTGAGACGCGCTTCAGCCTCTGTCAAAGAAGCGGAGGCGAGGTCCTTGCCGTCAAGAACCGGACCGACAGCATCCCAGTAGGGCGTGAAACGAATGGCTTCAATGAAGTCGTCATAACACAAATCTTTCAGTTTGTCCGTATCCAATGCAAACCCATGCGGAATTATCATGGACGGAGTGTTTTCAACCACGCATGTGTTTTCCGGCATTCCGGCGCTTGCAATAGCTTCGTATTTCTTGACGCGAAGAAGCAAACTCAGATTTTTGATATCGATTTCTCTCCGAACAAATTGGTCAAACTGCTTGCGGTCCGCCGAACCCGGGAAACCGACTGCTTCAAAAAGGTTCTCATAATAGAACTTGTCCAATTCGTTTTCGATTTCCGGAAGATTCGTTCCGTCAAACTTTTTCAGAATCGGTCCGTAAGGAGAATCACTGAATGATGCAATTATTTCCTCAAGTGACTTGGACACCAAACCGGACAGGAAGGTGTATCTCAAAACACCGCCCGTCACCAGAGTCTGAAGGATCTGATCTTCGGAGATGTCATGGAGTTTGCCTCTGAGAATGGTTTTAATGTCTTCAATATCAAAGATGCGGAGGTATTCAAGGATAAGCTCATGGAGCTCGCCTTCTGTAATCCGCAATACTTTTTGAAATGAAACAGCCATGTTTCTGTTCAATGCGTGTTCGATAAGATTGATGCCGGAATACTCTCGGGAGAGTTCGTCAACATCTTGCTTATATTCGGATTCCCCGATTTTGCGCGTGATTTCATCCAAGCTCATGTTCATGAATCTGGGATACGCGTCGCGGGGGAAAAGTTTGACTCTCATTGCACGAATACGAGTGACCGCATACGGATAGTTGGATGTGCCTTTTCCGAATGTCGGAAGACGGGAGGGAACGTGTTTAGAAACAAAGTCCGGCAGTTTTTCCCGGACAGCTTCCGAAATTTCCCGAATCTTTTGCGTATTCTGCACCGTAATCACCCGTTAAGAATATCGGAGATAGACTTCAATGACTTGTCGTAGCTACTCTTCAACATCAAATCAAACGTAAAGTCCAAACGGACGGTTCCTTCTTTGTTTTCGATGACAACGCCGCCGATACAGCTGATGTTGCCTCCGTATTCTAAGGAAGAAAGTTTCTTTACAATTTTTTCTGACCCTTTGTTAGAGTAAATTCTGTGACCGTCTTTTTCATTCGCTTCGATCAATGCTTTGAGATACTTCTCATTTTTGTCGGCAGGCAAATTTTTAACTTGTTCAAGGGCTTGATCATAAACTTGATCCAACAGGGCTTTACGCTTGTTTAAAACAATACGCTTCACCTCTAAATTGGCGCTGGATAATATCTGTTGGCGCTGTTGTTCAAGCTTTTCTTCGACTTCAGCCAGACGGGACCCCAGAGCTTCCTTGGAAGCCTGACGAGCCTCTCCGATAATCAAGTCAGAAACGGAATCCGCCTCTTCGTTGATACGCCGGACATCTGCTTTGGCGCCCTCAGTAATATCATTTAGTACGATTTCCAGTCCCATGCTAACACCTTTAAAAATTAAGGACGGGAACTTTCATTCCCGCTCTTAAATTTCTAAATCAGATAAGAATTGCAACGACGAGACCGAAGATAACGATGGTTTCCGGCAGAACAGTCAAAACGAGGGCCTTACCGAAAAGGGATTCGTTTTCGACCATGGCGCCGATTGCAGCTGCACCGATGACTTTTTCAGCCCACGCGGATGCGAAACCTGTGCCGACGATTGCGATTGCTTTTGATAATGCTTCGAGACCTTCTGTTGTAAATTCAACCATAGTTTTATTCCTCCATAATATACTTCTTTAAATGACCAAATGGTTTGTATGCTTTGCCCCCGCTGGCATAGAATTTGCCGAAGAATTCGACATACTGCAGTCTGAGCGCGTGTAATCCGGGAGCGATAATACTCAGAACAGTGTTTAGTGAGTGTCCGAGAACGAAGACCAATATTGATACAAACATTAAGACACTAAAACCATCCGCCGGCGTCCAAATAAGTCCGCCGAAGGCGATGTCGTTGACAGTTGATGCGATATAGATTGAAGAGAGACCAACCGCGATAATACGCGTGTAGGACAGAATGTTTCCGAGAAGCCCCGGAAGTTCAATCGGCCCTTTGATCCCTTCACCTTTGGTGAGCATGCCTACACCGATAACTGCTATAACGGCGCCGACGGCAATGCCGACTGTGCCGAGTCCGAGGTACCACGCAATGATAGCTGCGATGACACCGATTTCAATTACGATCCAGCTCAGTTTTTCCAAAACCGCGTGCATAAGACCGTGTTGGCCCTTTACATCAAAGAAACCGACAATATAACCGATATTAAGATGTAAGAATCCGAATGTGGCTGTGACAGCCAAGAATGTCATAATCAAGTGCGATCTGTGAATCGGGAACGTAAACGGTTCTCCATAGAACAAAGCGTAATCGTAGACGATTGTTTCAAGTCCCGGAATCAGACCGGGGAAATATTCGCCGTAATATACATACCCTGCGAGCGGGAAACCCATAAACTCGCCGTATATGATACCGAAGAACAAAGCGGAGATTTGACAATAAATAAGTACGTACATTAATTTTTTAACACTGTCCGATTTTATGAATTTCATCACAAGGAAAGCCAAGGTCATCAGAACAAGCGCATAACCGATATCACCGAGAATCATACCATAGACTAACGGGAAGGAAATGGCTATAAGCGACGACGGGTCAATTTCATTGTACTTCGGTCTTGAATATAAATCAACGACCGCTTCCATTGGACTTGCGAACTTTGAATTCTCATACTCCACCGGGATTTTTGCAATCTCTTTGTTGTCATGCATGTCAACCTCCAGTGTTGTGATGTAGACGCCGTTTCCGGTTTTTTCGGAAAGCGCGGCGACGAATCCGTCGTAGTTGCTTGTCGGGACCCACCCCTCAATGACGAACGTGTGTTCGGACGTGGCAATTCTTAAAGGCAGTTCGGCTTTTTCACTTAAAATACTGAGGAATTCATCACCGGCAAGGATGAAGTTTCCATATTTTTCGTTAAGAGTCGAACGTTCTGCAATTAAAGCTTCGATCTGTGCGTGTATTTCTGATTTTTCAACGTCAAGCGCTGCATAAATGTCGGAAGGATTTCCGGATTTATTGGGCGCTCTTGTTTCTCGGTAGCCGGAGTCCGCGAGGAAGGTTTGAACACCTTTCTCATGTTTCTTTGAAACAAAGAGAACAAAGAATTTGGATCCGGAATCCGTAAAGAGCTGGTAAGCGTCGGTAATTTCAAGAAGGCGCGATTCGTTAAAAGATGAAACCGTACCGGAAAAAACAGCGATATTGTCATAGCCGCCGAAATACTTTAAGTCAAGGTCGTGCGCTAAAAAGGGCAAAAGCTCTTTTTGAGCGGCTTCGATGTCTTTGACGCGGGTATCCAAGCGGGACATTTCCTGTGTGTTTCGGTCAATTTCGCTGTCCATTTGTTCAAGTTTTGCGTCAAGCTCTTTGGAGACGTCGGATTCCGGCAATTTGACGGTACCGTTGGTCGGCTTGACATTCAAAATATTAGAAATAGAACGGATTTTAACGAGCTTTCTTGAGACTTCTTCGCCGTATTGCATCGGCATGCCGATTTCAAAATCAGGGTTGTCACCATCGACAAAATCCTCTACGTGAAGCAATTCTGCTTCATGTAAAGAGTCAACCGCTGCCTCAAGATGTTTCTTGTGGCCGGCGACCAAACATTTTGTCATTCTTTTAGGGTAACTCATACGCGTATCTCCCTTTCAAATTCCTCGAGTAAAAATTCAACAGCTTTAGGGATATTTGATTGGGATTTCACAGCTACAGATTCAGCTTCGCGAACACCGTCGTCAATAATTTCATTGCGCTTTGCGTCGATTTCCGCTTCGCCGGAGCGAAGGGCATTCTGAGAGGCTTTCACAGCTTCTTCCTCGCCGTCTTCAAGAATCTGGCGGGCTTCAGCGCGTGCTTTTGCAATTTTTTTATTCTTTTCGTCGGTGGCTTCGCTTACTGCTTTTTTTGCATCTTCTTCTGCCGTCTTAATTTCAGATAAGATTTCATTGTTAGCCATGCGAATACCGTCTCTAATAGTTTATTTTAAACGAATAATCGTCACAATTCGCGTCAATTATTCATCTAATTAAAAGGGTAAAGTAGTCAACCATTACCCCTATATAAGCAAATTGGTTAAACGATACGTTTTTAATTACTTTGATGAACCGTTTTCATCTTCCATCATGAACGTTCATGACTGAATCTAACGGCCGGAACTTTGCCTCTGACATATGTTTTTGGCAGATGGTCCCAAAATGTAACACGAATAAAGAAAGACTATATTAAAAAGGTTTTGGCAATTTACCAAAAATGTGAACAATGGGCTGAAGTACGAACGCCCGACATGTTCACGATAAATCATGTCAAAAAAAAAAGGAAGGCGGAATTGAAAATGAAATTGAAATCTAACTGAAACAAAATTAAAAACGAATTGAAACGGAAATAAAAAAGGAAATAAAAGGGGAAGGAAAGACCGAATAGAAAGCGGTAAAAGAGTCGAGTTAAAAACAGTAAAAAGCCGAGTTAAAAACGATAAAAGACCGAGTAAAAACGGCAAAAGACCGAGTAAAAACGGCAAAAGACCATATAAAACTGTAAAAGACTGAAAATATAAAGCGGAGCCGATAATCGAGGCCGGCGAATCGGCGGCCTCAACTTTTTAGCATCCTTTGTGGGCGGTCACTCGCGCGGCGGCCCGACATAATATGGCAGTTGATTTTCTTTCGGAATCGTATGGATATACTGTTCACGGAATTTTGGGTCGCGCATCATACAAACCATGGACTGTTTTTTGTAAGCGGGATGTTTGCCCATATCCGACCAAATTTTAGAAAGCGGCGCGTCTCGGATGTTTCCAAACGTGAGCGGCGTGTACGGACAGGGGAGGACGTCGCCGGTGGACGCGATGTGCATCCAGCGGTTGCCGGCAAAGCAGCCGAACATTTCGGGGCCCATCAGGTAGGGCAGAGCCGTGACGCGCGGGCCGTCGGGGGTTGAGTTTTTGCTTTTGTGAAAAGCCTCTAAGCGTTTGGCGTCTACGCGTGTTATCACTTCGTCTTCGCGGTCTTTCCAGTTGCCGACGGCGATGATGCCGGTCATGGACATTTCATCCATGCCCATATCCGCCGCCATTTGATACAAGTCGTCAATGTTATCGATGTTGTAAGGTGAAATCGTGAGATACATGTCCGTCATGATGCCGGCGTTTTTCGCGGATTTGACGGCGTCGACCGCATCATCAAAGGCGCCTTTGCGCCCCCTGAATTTGTCGTGAATTTCGGGGTCGGCGCTGTCAAAACTGATTTTTGCCGAATTTAAGCCGGCCCCTTTGAGCGCTTCGGCGCGTTCGTCATTTAAGCGAAAACCCGATGTAAACATGGATACCGTTGTTTTTGTTTTATCAATCGCGCCGATGATTTCGGGCAGGTCGTTTCGAACCATGGGCTCGCCGCCGTCGATTGTAATCAAATACGTGCCCAGGTCAAGGGCTTGATTGACAACGCCGGAAATTTCCTCAACCGTCATTTCGTTGTTCGGCACCATCATGTCGGCGGCGCCGCAGTGAATACATTTGTTCGGGCATCTCGGCGTCACGCCGACAGACAACTGGTCCGGCGTTCTTTTGTTGAGCATTGAAAAGCCGATTTGAGAATGAATCAGCCGGTTAAAAACGGGACCCGGGATTTCGGGAAGCCACGTTGAAAAGATGATTTTGTCATCCGTCACGGAAATCGGCTTCTCCTCTTGAAAAACCGCATTGATTTTATTCACCATGGGTTTCGCCGCGGCGGCGAGCGGTCCCGCGGCCTCCAAAACGACTTTGCCGTCAACGACATCGGCGTTGATTTTAATGACTTTATAATCATAAATTTGCATGATTGATCTCTCTGTGAAAACGATGCGGTTAATTGGAGAACACCACATATAAAAATTATCGCAAAAGAAGAACTGTCAAAAAAGAGAATTAAAAAGAAGAACTGTCAAAAAAGAGAATAAAAAAGAAGAACTGTCAAAAAAGAGAATTAAAAAGAAGAACTGCCGAAAAAGAGAATTAAAAAGAAGAACTGCCGAAAAAGAGAATTAAAAAGAAGAACTGCCGAAAAAGAGAATAAAAGGAATATAACAGCTTAACAGCAAAAAAATTAAAAAGATGCCGAAGACGCCCGTGATGCCTGTGACAGCGCGGGCGCAAACGAAATTGAAGAAATCAGTCCTCAGACGACGCGAACCTGACGCTGTCCATTAAGCCGTCGACATAATCGATTAGGGCGAAGAGTTTTTCTTTGGCGTGTGAGTCTTTGATGTCTGCCAATTCTTCTTTGGCGCGAATCAAATGAGCCTCGGCAACGCCGATGGTTTTCTTTGAAGCCGAATCCGCGTCCATTGAACGCATGTAAATGGAAAAGAGGCTGTCGGAGAGAATGCCGGATTCTTTGTCTTTGTAGACGCCGAAATCTTCAAGCAGGTCGTCAACGATTTGATACGCCATGCCGAATTCGTAACCGAAACGGCCGAATTTTTCGATTTTCTTTTCATCGCCGGGAATCGCGATACGGGCGCCTATCATGGCGCTGATTTCAAAAAGGGACGCCGTTTTTTTGAAAATGCATTCGGTGTATTGCTCCATTGTCATTTCGCCGCGTTTAATCCCCGCGTCCATCACTTCGCCTTCAGAAAGAAGAGCGCCCGAGCGCCCGAAGTCCTAAACGATTTTGCCTTCATATATGGAAATCCATTCGATTGACTTCGCAATCAAATAGTCGCCGCACAAAATAGCCGCCGCCGGCCCGTACAGCGTGTGAAGGGTCTGCTGGTTGCGGCGCATCAAGCCTTCATCTAAAATATCATCATGAACAAGCGAAGCCGTGTGAATGCCTTCAATCGCAAGGCCGGCTTTTGTCGCTTCTTTATAATTGCCGCCGTTTGCGCTGCATGACAGCATAATAATGAGAGGCCGAAGCTTTTTACCACCCGTGTTAAACACGTGGCTCGTAATTTTTGTCAGCGAAGGGAGTGATGAGATGTTGACCACCGCATCGTTGACGGCGTTAATAAAATGTTTATATTCGTCCCATTCTTCAATTTTCATAAAAGCGTCAACCCCGTGTCACCAAATAAAACGGTTTTCAGATAAGATATTACCACATAATCGTTTGAGATATTATATATTGCTTTTGAGTCCTTCGGATTTGCGCAAAAATTAAGAGGGGAGAGTTATCGTGCTGAGTCAACCCCTTTTGACCTTTTGAATATTCAAGCGGACAGATAAATCTCAAAAAATATCTAAAAAATTTTTAAAAATCTCTTAAATTTATTTCAACCGTCATTTTTCGAGGTTTGTGAAGTCCACTGACTCTTATACCAAATTAAAAAGAGGAAATAAGCAAAAAAAGAGAATGCAAAAACCTCAATGAATATATTATTTTGCAAATATTTAAAGAAATAGAGGCAGTACATGATATATGTGGAAATGCAAAACAAAACACCGATAAAATTGGTTGCGCGAGAATAGTCAACTTTACGAATTTTTCCGGCAGGAAGTAACGATATGTACAACAACCCCGGTGCGGAAGTTAACAACAGGGTTGCTCCATGAGGCACTATTGGAAATGAAGGTACTTCTTTCGGACTTGTATAAATGTAGAGAACGACACCCAATAACACGAGAGCCAAACAAAATATCCTTATCTTTATTTCTTTCTTCATATAAATTGCCTTTATAATTGTATTTGCCGACGCAGATTTTCTTAAAAATAATCAATTATAAACGGATTTTCGGTATTAGCACAATCAAAATCAATGCCGCCATAAAACCGAAGCATATCGCAATAATCGTCGCATTTGTCCATACCGTTTCCGGCGGCAGTTCTGCAGCATGAGGTGTAAAAACGCCCTTCTCTCCGTATTCAATGACCAAAGGCAAGTCTGTTACACCATTTTCATTCGCGTGTTTTTCAAATGTTTTTTGCATTTGATTAAAATCCTCTTGCGTTAAAAGGCCGGCACGTTCAGCGTCAATATAGATGCTTATGAATCCGTTTACAAACATTATTCCATAACCGATAACCGGACCGTCGTAAACATATCCGTATTTTTCAAGAGCGGGATCTTGTTGGACATCATTAATAATTTCCATAAGGAGAAGATGCCGGTCATATGATTCAACGCCGTCGTTTATTACAGGCAATACGCCAAAAACGGCAAGAGTTCTTTCATCTGATTTTTTCCCTTCAAAAATAGAGGGATCAACGAGAGGGGTACTTATTTCAATCATTTCCAAAATTTCTTCATCACTCAGAGGTAAATCGGATGAGTTTCTGATATCATCTGTTCTGATAACACTCATATCGGCGTTTCCTTCTTCTCCGTAAGCAGAAACGACAGCAAAAGAAAAGAATACAGCGGATACGAACAGAATCAGTGCGATGTGTTTTGGTTTTAAGTTCATTCAGTCACCGTTTGATTGAAGATAAGATTTGTATAATCAATGATTTAAACACCAAATATGTGTTTGTTCTTATCGTTGCCTTTGATTTATTTTTTAAGTTTAGAAATAATCAAATCCGTATATTCAATATTAATAACAAAAGCAAGAGCAAGGGCAGAAAAAAGTGCTACGTTCGACCATATGCTTATAATATGAAAGTTGTCATCAAAAAAATTGTTTGCAATATAATTGTGTACAAAGACCCAGGTAATAAAAAAAAACACAACTGATAAAAGAAGAATTAAAAAAACTGTTTTACGATGTTTGATGTTTTTTTGTTTATGAGATAGTTTAAGATAATAATAAAAAACAAAAGAATTAAATGTAACGATAATCGGTAAAAATGAAAAAGAACTTAAACGAAATGAAAACTGAGAATCCGAAGCAATAAGTAAACTAATGAAGAAAATAACCAACAATGAAAAAATACATAAGAATAGGCATACATATCTGTAACCTTTTCTCTTACTCATACAATCACTCCAAAAATTAAAAAATAAAAAATGATGGGAAATTAATTAGGATCATTAAATATAATATTTAATGGATCCAATGCTAATAAACAGGCTGCCTCCTGGAACTCCAAAGCAAAAAAATGCCAGTGTTATATACGGTACCTTAATATTTAAACTACCGTCATTGTTTTTGGCCATTAGATAGTATATTGTAATTAAATTTCCAAGTAAGGTCAGGAGAGCACCGGGTACAGCACTGATACCCATATTCATAGCAGCTGCAAGTACCAAGGCAGCACCCAATGCTGATAATAATGCAGAAGATCCAGCTGCTAACCTAGGTGCATCCGTTGGTGAAAGATAAATATGAACACCGCCAGTTAGACTATTACCATAGCTTTCAGCATAGCTTCCTGTACCAAACCCTGAAGCACGTGCCAAAGAAAGCATAGTATTTATAGTTTCTTCAGAGCATAAATATTCTTCAGAAAAGACATTTTCCAAATCCAAAACATTACTTTTCATGTTCTGAGAAACAGCGTTCTTTTTTGAGATGGTGTTGTGTAAATTCAAAAGTTCAGTTTCGCTGAAAACTGAGAAATATACTCTATTGGGATTTGCATCATCCCTCTTTATGAAGCTGTAAAAAATTTCCCCATTCAACGATTCTGAAACAATAATTTGTTCATTTGAATCTTCATACAAGATTTTAGAAGAATTTATGATATATTCAAGTTCATGCTGTTTAAATTCATTTGCTTGTGCACTTACAATTGGTGAAAAAGAAACACCAATTAACAATAAAATCATTATAAATGAAATTGGTTTTACATATTTTTGTAACATATTTTTGCCTCACTAAAATTGAGGCAAGTAAACGAAAGCCTTAAAAACAAATAGTCTCTCTGTTTACCTGCTTTAAAGAGCTTGTGAGTTCATAACAATTGCAATGGAAATGAACTCACAATACAATTATAATATCATAATCTCATTATTGAATTACAATCCGATTATAAAATTATAATTGCATATTTATTCAGATGTAATTAGATATATATATAAATATCGCTTTGGCTATTTTTGTAAATTAGGGCTCAATAACCATATTATCTCTCTTGATTAACAAAAATTTACCCATATAACCATAAAACCATATCTTTGCTACTGCATGCCTTAAAATATCTACCGTTCTCCTTTTTCAGATCAATTCACATACAATCCTTGTTCTAAGCAAACGAATAGAATCATACACCGTTCAAAACAAAAATTTACCCGCCCTTCTCTTCTAACCCTTTCACCATTCTTTCACCGCGCTTGAATAACTTTTATATTTTAACGGGGTGTTTACCATTTATGACTCTTGAACCCGTTCACATGGAGGAAATCGCCGGCATCGCCTCGGGAATTGAATACGCGGACGCGGCGGAAGAGTCGGATGACATGATTCACGTTTTTGAAATGCTCTCGGAATTAAGAGATGGGGAGCACCTTATTTTAAAAGCCGCCGGCAAGCTTTTTCGGTCTTTTGTTGACGCGCGGCGGATGAGTTTATCGGCGGATGAGTTTAAAACGACTTATTCGTCTGACAGCGGCAGCACGAATCCGATCCTCTTTGAACGAGGGCTTTTTTTAGACATCTGTCACGCGGCGATGGCGGCAACGCCGACGGATTTGAATCTGCACCGTAAGCGGACGATTGTCTGTACCGGATTCAACCCGGCGGGGAAAGCGAAGCTGCCGGGGACGGAAGATTGGAAATTGTTTGACGACGGATACGGGCGGAGCAAAATGATTCAAATCGACCCGTCGCTTCTGAAAATCAGAGCCGGGCGTATGGTTCACGATTATTCGATTTATTCGTCCGAATCGGAACACATCCTTTGGACGCAGGCCGACATGGACACGAACGGTTTTTTCATAATGGACGGGCCGCTTTACCCGAGACAGCTCATGTATTGGATGGGGACAGATTCGGAAAAGGTGTTGATTCGGTATGACAAAAACGCCAAACAAATTCTTCAAAATTATATCGACATTATGGATTTCCATTTGAAAAATAAAATGCCGGTCGTCGGGTTTGTGAAAAATCCCGCCGAAACCCAAATCATGAACCTGCTTCGGAAGAGAGTAAAGGAAGAGAAGAAATTCATGGAACTGCCATGGGCGACGGACACGCAAATGTTTAAAGCGCTTTTGAAACCTGCGAAAGCGGATACGGGAAAAGCGGATACGGGAAAGGCAGGTGCGGCGGGAGCGAGCGCGGTGGGTGCGGCAGGAGCGGGCACGGAAAATGCCGGCGCGCGATTCAAAATCACTTATACGAACTGGTTTTTGCAGCTGAAACAATATTATGACGATGATATCAAAACCGGTTCGCCGCTGATGGAAGAATCACTCACGCATTCGTTTGAGCCGGAAGACTATACGGTTGCATTTTTTGCGGTCAGGGTTCCTTATGAAGACAGCAGCGTCGTTTTTAAAATCGAAAGCCTGTACGGCCTGATAAAAGACGAAGACATGCGCCGGCGTATCACGCAAAAGATACTGTATGAGCTGTCCGCCGGCAAGATTCCCGAAACGTTGCTGAAAGCGGATTCGATTGCGAAAATCGGCGGGGACGAGAAAAAGGAAATTCAAAATTTATTTACGGTTGATAAATCTTATAACAATTTCAGATGGGGAGATTTCGATGAGCTTTGAACGGTTTGATAAGAAAGAGGGATTCAATTTCGATGAACTGGAACAGGAATTGGAACAGGAACTGAAACAGGAATCGGAACAGGAACTGAAACAGGAATCGGAACAGGAATTGAAACAGGAATCGGAAAGTAATTTAAATTTTTCCGAATACGATGATTATCGAGATGCAAAAGACGTGAGCGGAAGTGATGAGGATGCAAAAAGCGGGGGTGAAAATAGGGGGGATGAAAAGACTATCAAGAATACCGAATCGCGGGAACAGGCCTACGGCGTTGTGACAACCGGCATTGAGCCGATTGAAATGACGGAAACGGGTTCTAAAATCATCGGCTACATTTCCGCTGACAAGCGGGAAAACGTTCGTCTCGGGACTTATGTTATCGTGCCGTATGAAAACGAAAATCTGTTCGGCAGATTCACCAAACTGGAATACCGTCAGGAATTTTCTGCGGACGACGCCACTGAAATCCATTCCCGAAGAATGCTTGCTGCCGGCGGCAGGCGCATCAACGAAGAGGATTACAAATTGCTGGCGCTGATTGACCCGATTTGTATTTTGTATGAAAAAAATAAAAAGGAAGGACTGATGCGCCGGATGGCGGATAGGATTCCAAAACCGAACACGATGATTCTTCCCGTTTTTGATAAAGAAATGGTGCAGGCCGGTTTGAATATTCCCAAAGAGGGAATCTTTTTAGGTCATTTAAGCGTTGGCGGCGAACTTGTCAAAACCCGGTCCGTTCCGCCGTCTGTCGCTTATTATTTGAAAAATGATTATTCGTCCGGCGACCCCCTGATTTTCCGCCATCTTTTGGTTTGCGGCAGCACCGGCACCGGAAAAACGTTTTTGACAAAAAATATTTTACGCCAGTTTGAAACGGAAAGCAGCCGGTACAGGCAGCGCAGCGACCATAAAATCAATAATTTGCCGTGTCTGGTCATCATGGACCCGCAGGACGAGTATTCTCAACTACATGAAGACGGAAACCTGTCCGACCATGACCGTTTTAATTTTGAGTCGGAACGTGTCGCGTACGGCGGCGTCAAAAATACAATAACGTTTACGGCGAAAGTTGACGGCGAGAGATATTCCGGCAAATCGAGGGCGGTACTGGAAGAATTTACGATCCCGTTCTCGTTTGTTCGCGAAAATCCGTGGATACTGGAAACCGCAGAGTTGACGGAAAACCAGCGCAACGGCCTTGAATTATTAATTTCGGATTACTTCAAAGACGCGAAAAACAAAAACCTGACGCCGACTTACTTGGGATTCAAAACGTTCGTGGAAGACCCGTTCAGAAAGGACGAATATACCGTAAACACCGACAGAATTCATGAATCGACGTATGGCGGCATCGTGAGAAAAGCGCTCAACAAAACCTACGAGAAAATCTTTGATAAAGATGCGGAGCCGATCACGGAAATTTTTGCAAAGGTTTTCAAGCCGGGACAAATCTCCGTCTTCCCGACGGAATACATCAACAATTCCAGAATCCGAGACCTGATCGTGCTGACGGTGATGACTGTTATCGTTAACAACAAGCTCAGCACATCGGGCGATGAAGACATTAAGAACACGCCGATCATTTTGGTT
>WRCE01000035.1 GCA_009784005.1 Candidatus Methanimicrococcus labiotermitis | reverse complement strand
TCACAAAGCGGGCCGAGGTGGGCGATAATTTCAACGGGTTCAACGTTTTCGGCGATGACGACGAGTTTTGCAGTGCCTCTCTCGATTGTCTTTGTCGCTTCGTTGGTGCCTTTCTTAATTTTGCCGGTGTCTCTTGCGGTTTCAACAGCTTCTAACGCGATTTTTTGAAGTTCTTCAGGGACTTCGAATTTTGCAATTGCCATATAAATCAATCTCCTTCAAGCCCGCGCGTTTCTTATCCGAAAAAGGAAAAGAGGCGTCAGACTCTCATTATTCATAGTTGTTTAATTGACTTAAAATCTTGAATCGTAAAACAATGATAAATAGGTATCAGTCAACCGACATCAAGTTCTCAGTTTAAAACAGGCAATACAGGGAAATATTGCATATAAAGGTTTCTGAAACGAATCGCTTTTGAAACGGCCCGCACTTTTGAACAATTTCATCTACAGGGAATTAAAATTAAAAAAAAGATGAATACACTGGCCGGGACTCGAACCCGGGTTCGAGCGTTGGCAACGCCCGGTGATAACCACTACACTACCAGTGTTTTTTGACAAGCTTTTCGGAAATACTGAAATTTCTTAAAGCTATTAAATAGTTTCGATAGCTGAAAATGCCCAATGCCCAAAGCCGGACTTGAACCAGCGACAACTGCCTCTTCAGGGCAGCGCTCTCCCAACTGAGCTATTTGGGCACAGATGCGCCGTCATGGAATAATTTTCGGCATAAACAGCAATCGATTGATGGGCCCGCTGAGATTCGAACTCAGGACCTCCGCCATGTCAAGGCGACGTCATAACCATCTAGACCACGAGCCCATTAATGAATGATTGGCAACGAAGAGAAATCCAAGCTGTTAAAATCCTTATACAAAGGGTTTCGCTTGCACTTTTCCTCTCGGCTGTGCAATCCTCATAAACATGATTCATCGTATATATAGGTTTTGAGATGAGAGCCGGTGCCCTCAAAAAGAAACGGTGAGACATATAAATAGACATAAGAAGACAGTAAAAAAACATTGAAAAAAAGAATCTAAATATTTTCAATAAAACGTATTCGGGGTTTCCGTGGCGTTTTCAAAAGTCAGGAACTTGCCGTCCGGATAATAAAGAATCAGCCGGTCAACTTGACTGCCCAGCGGGCGCGTATCGTGAAGATAATAATTGCCGGTCAGGCGCGACGAATTAACCAGCTTAACGGTTGCCGAATTTCCCTGAACGGAAATCATTTGATACTCCTCAAAACCGTAAAGGAAGGAATCAATAAAAGGATCGAGATTGCGGCTGCCGAAAAAAGAGACATACATCTGCGTCAGAAAACCGGCTTCGTAATAAATTTGAGCGGTCGCGTTTTCGTTATCGAATCGAATCTCCAACTGCGTCACATTCAATTCCGTGTGCGGCACAACGTCCCAGCCGAAAGAGGCAGAAGCAATAATAACAGCTGCAACAACCATAAAAAGAACCAATAATTGCTGAGGCTTCATTTATTATCTCCCGCGATGTTTTTCAATCAATAAGTAATCAATAAGTAATCAATAAGTAATCAATAAGTAATCAATAATTCTTAACAATAATCAATAATCCGGTCACTAATTCAACCAATAATCAATATTCCGGTCAATAATCCGGTCAATAATCAATAATCCGGTCAATAATTCAACCAATAACCCAATCAATACAAACATATTCCGCTGTGTTACATCTCTTCATTATGACATTTCTATTATAAATTGTTCACCTGACGGACAGATTTATTTCCGGCAGGTCTATTATTTGTTTCAGTTCAGTTAATGTATGTTATTCTTATCAAATTATTATATATCCATATTAAAAATCATGAAGGGAAAAGATGAAACCGGAAATACTGATTAAAATCATTAATATTACATCAGTTGTTATCGCAAGCATCATTTTTGCCTATTTTTTATTCATTCAACACATCATATTGGGCATTATTCTTGCCGCCGGTGTCATCCTTCTCGGTTTTGCCATCATTCATGTATATCGTACCGATTATTTAGGCGAATTGAATGATTAAAACGTCATGAAGCAGGTGGAATTCAGACTGATGGTGAATTCAGACTGATGGTGAATTCAAGCTGATGGGAATTCTGACTGATGACGAATTTCGGACTGTGAATGAATTTCAGATTTTGAATAAACGTCATATATAATTGTTTTTAAACCGTTTTTTATAGAGTGAAGTATTGAAGAATAACCATAAGATAAATAACAGATTAGAAGCTTGTTTATTCAATTCGCAAGTTTCCGAAAGTTCGTTTATTATAATGGTTTTAGAGTTCAGGCTCGTTTTTTAGAGTTTTAAAATATAAAAATAATATGTGATAAAAAATGGAGACATTCAGCAAGCTCACTGAACATGACGCTCAAGACGGCACGTTCTCTGAGAATTCG
The DNA here is from genome assembly GCA_009784005.1 of Candidatus Methanimicrococcus labiotermitis. Classification (GTDB taxonomy): domain Archaea; phylum Halobacteriota; class Methanosarcinia; order Methanosarcinales; family Methanosarcinaceae; genus Methanimicrococcus; species Methanimicrococcus labiotermitis. The sequence goes on along the minus strand of WRCE01000035.1, from coordinate 15,228 downwards.
GCCCCTGTCAAAAAAACGGATGTTGAAACCACAGAAACCGAAATCCTCGAAACTGAGGCCGGCGCCTCTGACGTGAAAGAAGGGGTCGGCGCCTCTGACGTGAAAGAAGGGGCAGGCACCTCTGACGTGAAAGAGGAGACCGGTGAGATTAAAGAAATCCCTAACGATAATGAGAATATCGAGCTCAGTTACAGTTTCAGCAACACGGGGGAAATCAATGTTCCGCCGCTTTTAATCGACCAAATTTTGGGGCAGGAAGACGCCGTTGAAATTGTTAAAAAGGCAGCCCGCCAAAGACGGCATGTCATGATGATCGGTACACCCGGTACCGGTAAATCTTTGCTCGCCAAAGCCATGGCGGAATTGCTTCCCAAAGAGGAATTGGAAGACATTTTAGTTTATCCGAACGCGGAAGACTCCAATACCCCGAGGATTCGCCGCGTGCCTGCCGGAAAGGGGCGAGAAATCGTTGCCGCCCACCGCGCCGAAGCGCAGAAAAAGGCGCAATCCAAAACGATGATCATGCTTCTTTTGATGGTCGGCATTGTGCTTTACGGCGTTTTTACCAATCAGCTTCTGATGAGTGTCTTTATTTGTTTGATTTTTATGCTGCTGGCGCGCCAGTTCATCGGCCGCGACGAAGCGATGATCCCGAAATTGCTTGTTTCCAATTACAATAAACAGCAAGCGCCTTACATTGACGCGACCGCCGCTCATGCCGGCGCGCTTTTGGGCGATGTCAGACACGACCCGTTCCAGTCCGGCGGCCTTGAAACGCTCGCTCACGACAGAGTGGAAGCGGGCGCGATTCACAAATCCCACAAAGGCGTTTTGTTTATCGATGAAATCAACCTCTTGGGCGTTGAATCACAACAGAGTCTCTTAACGGCGCTTCAAGAAAGGGAATACGGCATCACCGGCCAGTCCGAGAGAAGCTCCGGCGCTCTTGTTAAGACCGAGCCCGTCCCCTGCGACTTTATCATGATCGCCGCCGGAAATATTGACGCGCTTGAAAAAATGCATCCGGCGCTCCGTTCCAGAATCAAAGGCTACGGTTACGAAGTCTACATGCGCGAATCCATGCCGGACACGCACGAAAACCGTGACAAATTTATCAGGTTCGTGGCGCAGGAAGTCATGCGCGACGGCCATATTCCGCAATTTGACGAGAAGGCTGTTAAAGAGATTATCCGCGAAGCGAAACGCCGCTCAGGACGACAAGGGCAGTTGACTTTGAAATTAAGAGATTTGGGCGGCTTGGTCCGTGTCGCCGGCGACCTGGCCCGCGCGGACAACGCGCCGTACACGACAGCCGAACACGTTCTTCGGGCAAAGAAAATTTCACGCTCCATTGAACAGCAACTGGCTGACCGTTATTTGGAAAACAAGAAAGATTATGAGTCGTTCATGAAAGACGGCGGCAAAATCGGGCGCGTCAACGGTTTAGCCGTTATCGGCGGCGACTCGGGTGTCGTTCTTCCGATCCTTTCAGAAGTCACGCATTCGATTTCCGGCGCCCAAGGAAACATCATCGCGACCGGCCAGTTGAGGACAATTGCCCGTGAAGCCGTGAAAAACGTTTCCGCCGTCATAAAAAAGGTCACAGGAAAGGAGATCGAAGCCATCGACATCCACATTCAGTTTGTCGGCATCTATGAAGGCGTCGAGGGTGACAGCGCGTCCATTTCAATTGCGACAGCCGTTTTGTCGGCCTATGAGAAAATTCCGGTCGACCAAACGGTCGCAATGACGGGTTCATTGTCGGTCAGAGGCGATGTGTTGCCGGTCGGCGGCGTTACTCACAAAATCGAAGCGGCGGCTCAGGCGGGCATTAAAACAGTCATTATTCCCAAAGCCAACGAATCCGATGTCATGATTGAAGACGCGTACAAAGACATCATTGAAATCATTCCGGTGTCAAACATCACCGAAGTCGTGGAACACGCTTTGGTGGACAGCCCAAAGAAAGACGTTTTCTTAAAAAAATTGGAAGCGGCGTTGGCGTCGGCGGAATGAATTGAAACATGAATTAAAACGAATCATAACATGATTAAAACATGAATCATAACACGATTAAAACATGAATTAGACATGATTTAAGACATGAATTAAACATGATTAAGACATGAATTATAACATGATTAAAACATGAATTAAACATGATTAAGACACGAATTAAACATGATTAAGACATGAATTAAACATGAATAAAAAATCTGTTTTAAAAACGATTTCAGAATTTTTTAAACATTTGTTTAAGCGTCTGTTTTAAACATTTGTTTAAAATTTTTTATTTTTAATATCTTCTGAAAAGATGAATATAATAGAAGAGAAAAGATGAATATAATAGAAGAGAACCATTTTTTGTTTGCGCCGTGATTGACTTATAACTGTTACGGCAAGTTTATATAGTAGAAACTGACTTAATAGACTTAAATTTAAACGAATTCATTTGCGAATTGCATATGAACGCTGCCACATCGATTTTTAAATCTTATATGACTAAATCATAGGTGATTTAAGGATTTAAAGGTTATTGTTTTCCGAATAATCGGAAACAATAAAAACAATTCACTTGAATTTGAATTCAAGTAATAATTATTACGGATTTTGAGGATCACATGAAACGGCTCGGAACAGTATCTCATCTGCACGGCAAATCATGTCTTGTTGTCAAGTCTGACGCACCTGACGCGTCACCCCTTCACAAGATGATGAATCTGCAGGTGATTGACAAAAGTGTCCGCCCCGTTGGAAAAGTTGTGACGGTATTCGGACCCGAAGAGCAGCCCTATTTCCTGATTCGCATTTACAGGGAATTGGACGCGGCTCAGGCTAAAAAATTGGTCAAAGAAAAAGTCTATGTTAAGTAAACAACCGTAAACATCCGAAAATGACAGGCGCAACGTCAAACAAAACGACATGCGCAATGCCGAACAAAATGACAGGCAAGACCGGGGAACATCAAAAGCCGCGACAAATCCGATCCAAATCCGCAAAAACAGTTTTTAAAATTAAATCCGAATCACAAACTGATTCACAATAAAATTCACAATCCGAATCACAATCTGATTCACAATCTAATTCACAATAAAATTCACAATCCGAATCACAATCTGATTCGCAATCTAATTCACAATCAGAATCACAATTTGATTCACAATCTGACTCATAATTCCGCTTACTTTAAAGTCATAAAACAGCCGTCCGCATTTATAATATTAAAACCGGTGATGAAATGGTAGAAATTGAAAGGGTTCGATATTCCGATACAATCAACAGAGATAAAATTAAAGAGATGATCCGCGCCAAGAAGGAGAAAGAAGTTTCCAAAGAAACGGAAATATACTCCTGCCACGAGTGCCACAGCCAAAATCTCGTTCACGACTATGAGCGGGCAGAGCTTGTTTGCGGCGACTGCGGTCTTGTCGTTGACTCTGATTTCGTTGATGAGGGTCCCGAATGGCGTGCCTTTGACCACGACCAGCGCATGAAACGCTCTCGTGTCGGCGCGCCGATGACGTACACAATCCACGACAAAGGTCTCTCGACAATGATTGACTGGAGAAACCGCGATTCATACGGTAAATCCATCTCTTCCAAAAACAGAGCGCAGCTGTACCGTCTCAGAAAATGGCAGAGGCGTATCCGCGTCAGTAACGCGACGGAGAGAAACTTAGCCTTTGCGCTTTCCGAATTGGACCGTATGGCGTCTGCTCTGGGTCTCCCGAGAACGGTTCGCGAAACAGCGTCCGTTGTCTACAGAAAAGCCGTTGATAAAAATCTCATCCGCGGGCGCAGTATTGAAGGCGTCGCGGCAGCCGCGCTTTATGCTGCCTGCCGTCAGTGCGGCGTTCCGAGAACCTTGGACGAGGTTGAAGAAGTGTCAAGAGTCAGCAGAAAAGAAATCGGCAGAACATACCGTTTTATTTCAAGAGAATTGTCTCTTAAACTCATGCCGACCTCCCCGATTGACTACGTCCCCAGATTCTGTTCCGGTTTGAACCTCAAAGGAGAAGTTCAATCTAAAAGCGTTGAAATTCTGAGACAGGCTTCTGAAAAAGAGCTGACAAGCGGCCGCGGCCCGACCGGCGTTGCGGCAGCCGCCATCTATATCGCGTCCATCCTCTGCGGCGAACGCAGAACGCAAAGAGAAGTCGCGGATGTTGCGGGCGTTACCGAAGTGACGATCAGAAACCGTTACAAGGAACTCGCCGAAGAATTAGATATTGAAATTATTCTCTGATCGAGAATAATTTTACTTTCTTTTTTCGTTTTTTTCGTTTAACCTTGTTTTGTTTCTTTTCATCTTGTTTTGTTTTTTTTCATCTTGTTTTGTTTCTTTTCATCTTGTTTTGTTTCTTTTCATCTTGTTCGTCTCTTTTCACCTTGTTCGTCTCGTTTCATCTCGTTTTTTTCCAAAAAAACAGCCTGTTTGTTTTGTCTCTTTTCATCATATTTTTTCAAAAAAACAACTGTTTGTTTTTCTCGTTATATTTTTAGCAGAAATCTCCATTTTCGAATTTGTGCGCTGCTTCGCATCGCCCAACTCCGAAAATGGAGGTCGGTTTTATGTTTTTGGTTTAATCCATTCTTTTTTTGCTTGTTATGTTTTCCTTTCTTTTTCTGCTTGTTATGTTTTTTCCTTTCTTTCTGTTTGTTGTCCTTTTATTCTTTCTTTTTTCGTTTATTCATCTCACACATCCGGAGCTTACGCTGCGCCGCTAAAAACGAAATAAAACAAAACGAAATAACATAAACGAACTAACAAAACGAACTAAGCAAAACGAAATAAAACAAAGTTAAAACTCAAACAAAAACATCACCGCAGAGCTTTGCCTCTAAAATAAAAAAGGTTTGTCGAGCAAAACAATCGCGGCGACGCATAGATCAATTTCAGAATTCCGGCTTGGATAATCCGTATGCTGCGATACAGAGTACGATACCGAGGGTAACTGCTGCTAATTGGACGATGTCATTTGAGAAATTCAAGCCTGTCAGAGGCGCAGCGAGTGCGTACCATACGAAAAGGATAAGTGACAAGAGCACTGAGCCCAAAATAATATAACCGGTTTCTTTTTGTTTCGTCATGTGAATCACTGCTTTGTGAAAGACCTTTCAGATTTATAAGGTTTACTATTCATGAATTTAAAAAAAATGAGAAAGAAGATGAAAAGTTTAAAAATGCAACGGAGAGAAAAGGAGTGGGTAAATGGCAATGTCATGCAATGTCACACTTTGTCATGCAATGTCACACTTTGTCATGCAATGTCATACATTATCATGCATTGTCATTTACGCGTTTTCGTTTTGAGTTCATTTTCGTTTTAAAATTAATGAAGTATTTGAAGTATTAAATGAAGTCAATAATATCGTTACTGACGCCTTTTGCGGACATATTCATGTCTCTGCTTTTGTTACCGCTGTGTGTCATGTCACGGCTTGAAGCGAAGGTGCATGTTTTCTGCTGAACGCCCGTCATGATGGCCATCACTCTGATACGGCCTTCGTATTCTTCAAGAACGCGGGCGCCGATTGTCACTTTGGCGTCATTTGAAATTTCGTAGGTCAATTGCTCGCCGATTTCCATGGCTTCTTGAAGGCTGAGGTCGGGACCGCCGGTGATGTGAATCAGACATCCGGTCGCGCCGCGGTAGTCAACGTCAAGGAGCGGGTGGTTCAAAGCGGCTTTGACAACTTCTTGGCTCTTGTTCTGGTTCTTTGATTCGCCGACCATCATGACGGCAATTCCGCCGCAGCCCATTGTGGCGCGGACGTCGGCATAGTCCAGATTGATTAAAGAGTATTCTGTAATTGTTTCGGTGATACCTTTCACGGTTTCGGCGATAAGCTGGTCCATAACGGAAAGAGCTTGGTCGATCGGAAGGTTGGGGACGTGGGCCAAAAGTCTCTGGTTGTCCAAAATAACAACGGTGTCAGCCGCTTTCTTCAAAGCTTCAATGCCGTCCTGCGCCTTTTGGGAACGGGAGCCTTCAACTTTGAAGGGGGTAGAAACCATGCCGATGACGATAGCGCCCTGTTCTTTTGCAACTTCGGCAACAACGGGGGCAACGCCCGTACCTGTTCCGCCGCCCATACCGGCCGTAACGAAAACAAGGTCAGCGTCTTTTAAAACAGATTCAAGGGTTCCGCGGGCAAGTTCGGCTGCTTTTCTTCCGATTTCGGGATAGCCGCCGGCGCCGAGGCCTCTTGTGAGAGTCTTACCAATCAAGATTTTTTTGTCAGCGCGGGTTCTGTCTAAGTCCTGCTTGTCTGTATTAATACAGATTGTTTCAGCGTTTTCAACACCCATGTTGTAAAGACGCTTTATTGTGTTGTTTCCGGCGCCGCCGCAACCGACAATAACAATGCGGGGTTGGCCGAATTCTTCAAAACCATCGTCAGCACCTGCTTGAGCAGCGGTTTTATCTTGTTCTGTGTATTTTAATGCTTCTTGAATGATTGACTGCATTTGTGAAAACCTCTTTGAATTGTGTGAATGTGTGAATAGAGTTGTGAAATATAGTTTGTGGCGTTTTTATAAATATAATATTTCTTCAATTTCTTCAGGGAAAGATAAAACCAACTCGAGAGGCGTAAACCCTGAAACATTATTGAATGTTGTGTTGCCGGTTACTGAAATTGTGGCGTTTCAGTTGCGGCATCAAACGATGCCGATAAAAACTTATCGGCAACCTTGATAAGCAAATCCTAGCATATCAAAAAACCGAAAATATCAAATTTTAGGCATTTATAATATGCTATGAGTTACTGTGCGTAAAGCTATATAAATCAACGATAGTATATAAATGTATTGTCTAAAAATGCATTCGATAAACCAGTTATTTTTGATAGATTTTTTTGTTTTTCGAGCCAAAAAAGAGGTCATTTTGAAGTTAGATGCAGAAAAAAATATTGATTTACATAATAATAGCACCCGTATATCGGGCGGCCAAAATCCGATTTTTTGGCAAAATCATTGCCATTTGCTCAGTCGCCCGTTCCTGTAATCCATCTTTTTTCCGTCAAAACGGAGTCCATCCGAATGTCCTTTTCTTCCGCCGGAAGAATGTCAACAAGCTGGATCTCAAAACAAATTCCGAGCAAATGAAAGGGCTTGCGGCGCGACAGATATTTATCATAATAACCTGCGCCGTATCCGACGCGGTTGCCGCTTTTGTCAAACCCGACGCCGGGGATGACGAATAATGCCTGTTCATCAGGCTCGGCCGGCACGGGATTTTCAGGTTCGGGAATGCCGTAAGCCCCGTCTTTAAGATGTGAAAAATCAAGCAGCCGCGTGAAAAACATTCCTTTATCGCGCGTCACCGGCACGAAAACCGGCTTACCCGTTTTTAAGCAATAATCGATAAGCGGGCGCGTACGAACCTCGTTTCGGACATCTATGTAAGCAAAAAGAGAACTGCAATTTTTAAACAGGGCGGATTCGATAAGCGTATCCGTCATAGTTTGACTTTTTTTAATAATTTCATCCCGCGTCAAGCTGTCACGCCGCTCGCGCAGGAAATTGCGGTATTGAGACTTCATGTATTCACGGACCCCGAAACGTTGTCAGAAACGTTGTCAGATACTGAAATGCGTTAATTGTTTAATTAAATTTCCGAACAGTTTTCAAGGCCAAATAAAATGTCAGATTTTGAACGAACGTTTAAATATTTGAATGACAATTTAATATGCTGATTTAACAAACAAAAATTTAAACGATTAATCAAATTATACCAAAAATAATCATTTTTCGTCTAAAATAATATTTTTTTATCAAAAATCACCAAATATTTTCAAAAAGAATCTAAAATTTTCAAAAAACATCAAAAAACATCAAAATTTATCAAATTCACCAAAATTTAATCCAAAAATAATCAAAAATTAAAATAAATCGTTTTAAATCTAAATTAAAGACAAATAAATCCAAATTAAATCCAAATTAAATCCGAATTAAATCCGAATTAAATCTGAACTTATCCAAAAAACTGAAAGTATTCAAAAGCAAAATTTCCGGGGAATTGCATGATCCTTACAAAAAATAAAGAAGTACGAAATACGATGCCGAATTCATTGATTTCCGATATCAGGAAAGAGCAGATCATGGATGCCGCCATTCTGACAATCAGTGAGGCCGGCTATTCAAACGCGAGTCTGGCGCATATTGCCAAAAAAGCGAATATCAGCACGGCGCTGATTTCGTATTATTTCCCCGCCAAAAAAGATCTGACGGACACCATATTGAAAAATCTCCTTGAGAAAAAAATAGCGTATATCATCGGCTGGGTCAAAGAAGCCGACACGCCGATGGAAAAACTCATTGCTTATATCCGCGCGGATTTATCATATACCGTCGACCATCCGGCAGAGGGAATATCCGCCGCCGAACTTGTTTACAATGCCCGCGACGACAAAGGGTCACCCTATTACGGAATTGAATCTGATGACAGCGATTTGCTGGAAGAAATCATCAAACTGATTCAGGCGGAAGGGGGATTCCCAAAGCTTGACCCGAGGTCACTGTCTATCATTATCAAAGGCGCCGTCGACGCATATGCGTCAAATGCGGCGCACGCTGTAAAAACAGATCAAAAAACGTTCGGCGACGAATTGATTCTTGTCGTCAGCCGGTTGACAGGATTTTCAAATCCCTTCCTCTTTGAACCGATTCCGGAAAAGAAGAAAAAGTAATGGGCGAGGATGAGGGACGACAAAAACAACAGGGTGTCAAACACAACAGGATGTCAAAAATAACAGGGCGGCAAAAACTCTCAATTTTTTTAATTATTGTAAAAACAGTAAGAAGAGAGCTGGCTCTTGCCCTGATTCTAAAGAGTGCGGAGGATGGGGGTCGAACCCACGAACGTCTACACGAACAGGCCCTGAACCTGTCGCCTTTGACCACTCGGCAACCTCCGCCTTGCGATTTTTTATATTAAAAAGAACTGTTTCGGAGAAACAGCATCTCATAAAGAGTCGGATTCTTTTTAAATCTTATTGTTGTAATGACTGCAAAAAGAGAAGACTTGATTTTAAAATGAAAATTTTAAACTAAAGTTTTATAAATGAAATTTTTAAAATAAGACTTAAATAAAACATTTTTTGAAACAATAATTTTCAAATACAGTCATCAAAGGAATGATTCAAAATGGATGCCATGGAAGCCATTTATACGCGCAGAAGTGTGAGAAAATATCAAAACAAACCCGTTCCGCCGGAATTGATCGAAGAAGCCGTCAAGGCCGCCATGTTCGCGCCGTCTGCCAGAAACCAGCAGCCGTGGGACTTCATTATCGTTGATAAAAAAGAGCTTCTGGATGAAGTGCCGTCCTTCAGCCCGCATGCGGGAATGTCAAAAGGCGCGGCCGCCGGCGTTCTGATTTGTTTTAACAAAGAATACGAAACCGCCGAAGGATTCTTCCCGCAAGACTTGGGCGCCGCCGCGCAAACCCTTCTCCTTGCGCTTCACGCCGAAGGTTTGGGCGCCGTTTGGACCGGCGTGTATCCGAGAGACGATCGGGTTGCAGGATTTGTCAAAATGTTCAGCCTGCCGGCAAACGTCATACCATACGCTTTTATTATCATCGGCTATCCCGAAGAAGCGCCCGGGAAAGCGGACCGTTACAAAAAAGAAAGAGTGCATTATAACAAATGGTAAAATATAATACATAAATTGTAAAACAGATAAATAATTTTAAAACAGATGCATAATTTTAAAACAGATACAGTCAGCGGTTTTGACCGTTTTTCTTTTTGTTTTGTTTGAAAACCGCTGACATATAATATTTCAGAGACTGATTTTTTTCATTTTTCAATCCGATCGTTCCTTTTCAACCCGATTGTTCCTTTTCAACCCGATTACTTCTTTTCATCTTGTTTTCGTATCTCATCGCAAATCCTTATGATCTTTTTTGCCGCGTCAACCGCATCAGTGCCGAGAACGCGAATGATGGCTTCCTTGGCAAAGCCGCCGACTTCATAAATCGTGTCAGGGACGATACCGCCGTTCTTTTGAATAACATTGACCGACCCCCACTCTTTGCCGTCATCGGCGTGTTCGGGTTCATCCTCTCGCTTGAAAGTGAGGGTGGACAAGCCGGCCTGTTCGCACCATTTGATATTTTGTTCGGTGTAGCCCAAATTGATGCAGGCGCGAACGGTTTTATCAAAATCCTGCGCGGACCTTACAACTCTTGCAAGATGTAAACCGGAACCGAACACGGGATATCCGATGCTTTCGGCAGCCGTCTCGGCGCCCGTTTTGTCTTTCACTCGGTGAATCCGCCCCGGGAATGCGGCCGTCGCCGCTACAAACGAACCGAAGCCGTCGGCGTTTTGAGGTTGTTGAGATTGCTGCGATTGTTGAGATTGCTGTGATTGTTGCGTCGGCAAAATGCCCGACGCATAATTGTCGCCGTGTATGGATTCTTTGAAAATATCAGGCAGCGTCATGGCGATGTTTGTACCGACTTCCGGAATCAATCGCGGGAAAGCGTTGTCCGCTTTTAATATGTCCCACGCGGTTATGATGTTTTCAATAACTGCCGCGCGCTCTGCTTTGAGAGCGGCCGCGCCGCCGGGATTAACGGGCGCGACACCGCCGCCGACTTTTTCAGAGTACAGGATAGCGCTGACAACAAACTCTTTGGCAAGCCGGCAGGCTTGTTCCAACGTGTAGCCGCGCGCCAGATACGCGGCAAGCGCGGAAGAATAAGTGCAGCCCGTGCCGTGTGTGCCGCCTTTGACAAACGCGCCGGAAAGAATTGTGAATTTTTTGTTTGCCGCGTCATAAACGATATCTTCGGCATTCAAATGGCCGCCGGTGACGATAACGTATTTGACGCCGGTCTCTGCAATCTTTTGAGCGGCGGCTTTGGCGTCATCCGTGTTTTTAATTTGAATGCCGGAAAGAATTTCGGCTTCAAAAACATTGGGCGTGACGGCATAAGAAATGGGGAGCAGGTTCTCTGCCAACGTTTGAGCGGCTTCTTTTTGAAGAAGAGCGCCGCCGGCTTCGGCCGCCATTACCGGGTCAACAATTAATGAAAGGCCGTATTCCTTAACCTTTTCGGCAACGGACCTGACAATTTCGGGCGTGGAAAGCATTCCGGTTTTGGCAAACGAAACGTCGGCATCCGTACAAACGGCATCGACCTGTTTGCCGATTTCACTGACGGGAAGGTCAAAAACAGATTTGACGCCCGTTGTGTTTTGAGAGGTGACGGAAACAATAACGCACGCCGCGTGAACGCCGAGAGTTGAAAACGTTTTCAGGTCAGCCTGAATACCGGCGCCGCCGCCTGAATCACTGCCGGCAATTGTCATAACGCATTTTTTTTTGAGAGAAGGCAAAAACATCACTCCTGAATGTATAAATAATTGAAATTGAGCCGAATTCGTTTGAACCGAGTCCGATTCGATTTAAAGATGTCAGACTAATATTTTTATCCTTAATAGACATAATCATACAAGACATTTTGTTTGTAGCTAATGTCATTCGTTCTGAGAAGGCAATAATACAGATATGTTTAAATACCATAATTCATTTCTTAAACCAATCTTAAACAAATTACAGTCTGCGGTTTCGGCCGTTTTTCAGACTAATTATAGGATATGCCGGCATGTTCGAGTGACAGAGAGCCGGTTTAACTTAAAGGGTAAAATCATGACGAACAGACCTCTTGACATTTTAAACGAGGCTTTGAACAAGCCGGTTATTGCGCGCCTCAAAGGCGGCCGTGAATTCAGAGGAGAATTGAAAGGCTACGACATTCACATGAATCTTGTTCTCGACAATGCGGAAGAATTAAAGGACGGCGTCAGCGTCAGAAAGTATTCCAGTCTTGTTGTCAGAGGGGACAACATTGTTTATGTTTCTCCTTAAATTGATTTAAAATATCGGCGCGGCCGACTTTTTTTATTCAATTTTTGCCAAAAAAACGGCATCACTCCGAAAAAAATTACCGGCGGTATTTCAGCCGACGGTTTTATATCGTTAATCCTGTTTATCAGCTCATTCAAGACATTTACATTTATTACATCAGGTGAAGAATTATGGTTAAAGGAACGCCCTCAATGGGTCAGAGACAAAAACGAACACATATGAAATGCAGAAGATGCGGCAGCACCTCTTTCAACATCCACACCAAGCAATGTGTCGCTTGCGGATTCGGAAGATCTGCCAGATTAAGAGATTACAAATGGGTCAGAAAATCCAAATTAAACGGTGACTCTTAAGTCTACCGTTTCTTTTTTTCTTTTTCAGGATTGACGCCCTATCAGTTTTGTTTATTCTTTGTTGTTTTTTTGTTGTTTTTTTGTTGTTTTTTTGTTGTTTTTTTGTTGGTTTTTCATTAATTTTCATTTGATAATACTTGATTTCATTTCATTCACGAATCAAATGAAATTTTTCGCGTTTGGATGACTCAGTCTATTTCGCTTCAATTTTTTAAACCACAGCAGTAGGACTCTTTATTTGATTTTTAAAAACAGACCGGTTCACAACAGCCTATTTGTCATCAGTGTTTTAATTTTTTTTCATTCGGAAATGAAACGCTTTTTCCTTCCGTTTTTTTGTTTCATTTACTGAAATCGAAGTCAATTCAAGTTTTAGAAAATGACATTTTTTTCTTCGATTTGTCACCGAATTTATATTAATAATTATGAAAATTAACTTAATATATTACCGCAATTTATTTTTTATTGTTTACAACTTTCGTTCAAATAAATGCGTTTGGTCTCCTTTTTGTTTCTTTGAAAATTTTCAAAAGAGGCAACAGGAGGGACGAAAATTATAAACGATTTTAAGAAAAACGAAAGCTGAAAACGGAAAAACGGTAAAACGGTATAACGGTAAAACGGTATAACGGAAAAACGGAAAAACGAAAAAACAGAAAAACGAAAAACAGAAAAACAGAAAAACGGAAAAACAGAAAAACGGAAAAACGGAAAAACAGAAAAACGGAAAAACTAAAAAACGATAATCGATCGAATGAAATGAAAATTTCGGGCGCTGTTCATTCTTTTATGACAAAATTATATGACAAAATCGTAGAATCGTAATCATAAAAATGTGTCATTTCAGAAGAACGGCGCCTGTTTTTCGTTCAGCCGGAAGTGCGTCAAATCTTCCGTTTAATTGCCTGTTAAACTCGGTAACATGGAAAAGTCATATGTACCGTCTTTAACCGTTATATTTTCATACAAAGCTGATTAAGATTGAAAGATTGAATTAAATAATCAAACATCAAATTATCAATACTCTAATTTATCAAGTATCCGATTATCAAATAAATTAAACTTATTTCAATTTCTCATTTCAGCGTCATAATCATTATCATAATCATTATCATTATCATAATCATTATCTCTATCTTTATCATTATCTCTGTCTTTATCATTATTTTCCGTATCAAGGTGATTCAATTTGAAGGAAGAATGCGGCATTGCGGGCGTCATTATTCATGACCCGGCGCCGCCGACAAATATTGTTGCTTTTAAACTTTATTATGCTCTTTACGCGCTTCAACACCGCGGGCAAGACTCAACGGGCATTGTTGTGTTTGACGGGTCGAAATCAAGGTCCATCAAAAGCATGGGATTGGTTTCCGAAGCCTATTCCCGAGAAAAACTTCAAGATATTGTCGGTTATGTCGGCGTCGGCCATGTTAGGAACGCGACATACGGCACACAATCCATTGAAAATTGTCAGCCGTTCGTTTTAAATTTTAAAGGCGGCGTTATTTCTATTTCTCACAACGGTAATTTGGTTAACAGCGCGGAACTCAAAGATGAGCTGGAGTCCGAAGGACGCATTTTCACAACAGCTCTTGATGCTGAAATTATCGGCCTTCTTTTGGTGAAAGAATTATTGAAACTGGGTCCCGCCGACGCTATTAAAGCTGTCATGAGACGCCTGATTGGTTCTTACGCTTTAGCCATTATGATCAACGGCGACCTTTACGCTGTTCGCGACACCATCGGCAACAAACCTATTTGCTACGGTGAAATCGAAGGCGGTTATGCCGTCGTTTCTGAAAGCGTTGCGCTTGACGCCATCAACGGCACCCTTGTCCGCGACTTAAAGCCGGGCGAAATTATGGTTTTCAAGAAGACCGGCGAAATGGAATGCCTTCAAACCGTCTCCGGCGACTTTGCTGCCCATTGCGTTTTTGAATACATTTACCTTGCCCGCCCCGATTCGATCATTGACGGCCAGCTCGTTTACGCCGCCCGCGAAAGAATCGGAAAGCAGCTGGCGCTCGAACACCCATCCGACGCCGAAATCGTGTCTCCCGTTCCCGACTCAGGTATCGCGGCGGCGATTGGTTACTCCCGCGAATCCGGTATCAAATATCTGGAAGGTTTAATGAAAAACAGGTACATCGGCAGAACATTCATTCTCCCGCATCAGGAAATGCGTGAAATGGCCGTTCGCCTGAAAATGAACACCATCAACGAAAACCTCAGAGACAAAAGCGTTGTCCTCGTTGACGACAGCGTTGTCCGCGGCACCACCTCCCGCCGTATCGTTGACATGATCAAAAAGGCCGGCGCCAGAGAAGTTCATCTTCGCGTGGCAAGCCCGCCCATCATCGCCCCCTGTTATCTCGGTATTGACATGCCGACCCGCGCCGAACTCATTGCGACCCACAAAACCATGGAAGGCATCTGCGCCGCCGTGAACGCCGACACAATCGGCTACCTCAGCGCGGACGGCCTCGTCAAAGCCGTCGGCATTGACAAAAACAGACTTTGCATGGGTTGTGCGACGGAACTTTATCCGGTTCCGGTCCCGGGCGAAAAATGTTATCATGACAAACAATCAAAGATGGCGGATTTCGTTTACGGGGGAAAGAAAGACGAATAATCGGTAAAAACAGTATAATCGGTAAAAACGGATTTAAAATCGCGGCCTCGCTTCGCTTCGGCGCGATTTTCTTTTTTACAAGAAGTCGCCTTGTGTCCGGGGGAATACAGGAGACATATCATCTTTTTTTTGAATGGGTCATACCCTGTTATTTTTGATTCATTGTCTCTTTTTGATTTATTGTCCCTTTTTTTAAAAATTCATCTGTTATTCGATTACATTTAAAAATATTTTTAGGGTCATGAGTAGAATAGAGGATTTTTTCTTATTATCTTTAAGATTTTTTGATATAAATTCTCATTCCTACAATTATATCTAAATTCACATTCCTTTAAATGAAGATAAAAATACTTTTT
>WRCE01000034.1 GCA_009784005.1 Candidatus Methanimicrococcus labiotermitis | reverse complement strand
TTCCGGCAATCTTTTGATCAATTCGGATGCGCAGGCAACCGTCAGCTCGACATCCGAAAAAATGACGAAGCCGGCAATGTCCAAATGTTCATTGACGGGACAAATCGGAAGGTAACGGGTGAGACCGGCAATTTCGATTTCATAAGTCGGATAGGGTTGTGTCATTGTGGAATCACCCATTTTCAGCAAACATATTCAATAATCATATTCAGAAATCATATTCAAAAATCATATTCAAAAATCATATTCAAAAATCATATTCAACAATCAATTCAGCAGTCATATTCAACCAATCATACTCAGCCGTCAATTCAGTAATCCTTTGTTTGCCCGATTAAAATTTAAAAACGACCGCTTTTGTTTCCAAATAATCATTCAGCACTTCATAGCCGTTTTCACGGCCGAGTCCGCTGTCTTTCACGCCGCCGAAAGGCAATTCCGGCAAGACTTTGGCATGCTGGTTCACCCAAACGACGCCGGCCTCCAATTCTTCGGCGGCTTTCTTCGCGCGCCGGATATCGTTTGTCCAAACGGATGCGCCGAGGCCGAAATCGGAGTTGTTGGCTTTTGCAATCGCTTCGTCCAAATCTTTAACGGGAAGAATAACCATAACCGGCCCAAAAACCTCTTCTTTCAATAGGCGGGACTCTTTGGGAACATTGACAATCACCGTCGGCTCAAAGAAACAGCCTTTTTCAAATTCGGCACCCTCAACGCCCGCGACGCCCGCGACACCGGCCGGAATTTTGCCCCCGCAAAGGATTTCAGCGCCTTCCTTTTGCGCCGCTTCAACGAAACCGATGATCTTTTTTCGGCTTTCTTCACAACTGAGCGGTCCCATTGTTGCGGTTCCCGATAAACCGTTCCCGAGACGGATTTGGGAAACGTGTTTTAGAGCAGCTGTCACAAAGCTGTCATAAACCGATTCAAAAACAAAAATGCGCTTTGGAGAGACACATGCCTGGCCGCAGTTAAAAAATTTCGCCGCCACGGCCTTTGCCGAGCAGTCTTCAATATCCGCGTCATCACAGACGATCATCGCGTCGCTGCCGCCGAGTTCCAATGTGATTTTCTTGGCGGTTTTGGCAGCCGCCTCATACATTTTCCGGCCGGCTTCCGCGCTCCCGGTAAAAGAGATGCGCTTGATGTCTTTGGACTGCGCCAACTGTTCGCCGATTTCTTCTCCGGGGCCGGTGACGGCGTTAAAGACCCCCGGTGGCAATCCGCCCGCCGAGAAAACGGCGGCGAGTTCTAAGACTGTCAGCGGACAAATCGATGAGGGTTTGACAAGACAGGTATTGCCGGTCAACAGCGCCGGAATTATTTTCCATGACAGAATCAAAGCCGGCATATTCCACGGCAGGATAGAAGCACAGACGCCGAGCGGTTTTTTCAACGTAAAGGAATAGCTGTTATTGCTTTTGTTTTCAAAGAAATCGGTATTCAAAGAAGAAGACAGACCGGTAAAATGATTGATAACCGCAATCACGCCTTCAATTTCGCGGCGTGATTCGTGAAGCGGTTTTCCCTGTTCCGTTGTCAGAAGGGCGGCCAACTTTTCAAATTGCCGGTTTTCCGCAAGCATTGCCGACACGCGTGACAAAATCATACTTCTTTCGGCATAAGATTTTTGTGACCAAACCAAAAAAGCGTCAGCGCAGGACGAGACGGCTTTTCCGACATCAGCGGGTGATGCCGACGGCACCGTTTCAACAACTTCCCCTGTCGCCGGATTTATCACAGAAATCATTTTTGCGCCGTGAGGGACATATCTTTCGCCGTTAATATACATGAATTGTCACCGATAAGTTAGAGCCGAGAAACAAAAACAATTAAAAAAATATTTTAAAAAACAATTAAAAGAATTTTAAAAAACAATTTAAAGAATTTTAAAAAACAATTTAAAAATGACATGATTTATTTCAAACTTGCTATCGGTTTGAAAAATAATTATCCGATTTTTTTATATGTTTTCTTCTTATAAGCTGATTACGAAGAGTCGCCGAGGAACCCGATAAGCAAAATGATTCGTTGGTCAGCTGTTTGCCGGAATGAAGGAGTTAAAACAGTTCGTTAAAACAATCCATATCCAGTGATTAACTGAAAACGGTTAATTTTTCACTGATTAACTAAAAACGATTAATTTTTTTGCAGATTAATCGAAATAATTAATCGAAAATGATTGATTTTTTACAAAATAACCAAAATCAATTAAATTTTGACAGATTAACCATAAACAATTTATTTTTTAAAGATTAATCAAAAGAGATTAATTTTAAGTATTTTGTATTTTGTAATTTATTGCATTGAAATTATCGAAATTATTGAAAACGAAAAATAATTTTTCAGATATTTTAAACAGAATTAAACAGAATTAAACAGATTTATGACGTTCATGAAAACAGGAGAGAACAAAATGTATTTTACAATCATCGGCGACATCATTTCGTCAAAGCAAATGAAAAACAAGGAACGGTATGACCTTCAAGCCAAGATAGACGCCGTGTTATCGGAAATCAATACAAAATACAAGCAAGACATCGCCGTTGACTTTGCAATCACGCTCGGCGATGAGTTTCAAGGGCTCCTCAAAAACGCCGAATCCGTCATTGAAATCACAGACGTCATCAAATACAAATCGGAACCGACAGAAATTCGATTCGGCATCGGGGTCGGCGATGTTTTTACAGACATCCATCAGAATTCAAACATAAAAACTGACGGGCCCGCTTTTTGGCATGCCAAATACGCCGTGAAACAGATGCAAGAGAATAAAAAATATAACAATCCGAAAATCGCTTTTGAAGCGGAAGAGGAAACGGCCGCTTGGACGAATATGATTAACGAGAGCCTGAAACTCTGCGATTACATGGAAAAAAGATGGACAGAAAAACAGAAAAACCTGATTCGCGAAAGCATCCTTCGTTTCGGCCACGACAGCGAAAGGCCTCAAAAAGAATTGGCGGAAATTTTGGGAATTTCAACGCCGGCCGTTAACGTTCACATAAAAAGAAGCGGATATTACAATTACTTAAATTTAAGAAAAGCAATCGGCGTTGTTATACAAAAAGAATGGGGAAATAAGGCATAATAAGGCATAATAAGGCATAATAAGGCAAATAAGGCAAATAAGGCATAAAATGCAAAAAAAGGAAAAAAAGAAAGAAAAAAGGAAAAAAAGAAAAAAAGAACCCGTCAGATAAACTCTCTCGGGTCAACGATTTCTCCTTTTAACGCCGCGGCGGCAACGCTTGCGGGAGACCCCAAATAGACATTGCCTCCCTTTCCCATTCTGCCTTTGAAATTGCGGTTGGCTGTTGAAATACAGTTCTCCCCTTCGGCAATAATGCCCTGATGCGCGCCAAGACACGGGCCGCAGCCGGGCGTGATGAAGCTGACGCCGGCTCTGACGAGCGTTTCAAATACGCCGGATTCAAGCGCTTCCAGCAAAACGGTTCGCGACGCGGGGGCGGCAATCGTTCGGATT
Organism: Candidatus Methanimicrococcus labiotermitis; assembly: GCA_009784005.1. GTDB lineage: Archaea > Halobacteriota > Methanosarcinia > Methanosarcinales > Methanosarcinaceae > Methanimicrococcus > Methanimicrococcus labiotermitis. The sequence continues at coordinate 14,478 of WRCE01000034.1, read as the reverse complement.
TTAACGGTTTTTCCTTTTAAAATGTCGGCGGCAACGGCCAAGTCTTCCAAACGGCCGTTGGTGCAGGTTCCCAAGAAGGCCTGGTCCAAAGGCGTGCCGGCAACTTTTCCGACAGGAACAACGTTATCAACTTCATGCGGGCAGGCAATCTGCGGCTCAATATCATCCGCGTGATAAACAACTTCCTTACAATAGGAAGCCTCTGTATCCGCGTAAACCGGCTCAAATTCGGCTTGTGAACGATTTTTTAAGAAGTCTGAGGTCTTTTCATCCGGCGGGACAATTCCTGCCTTGGCGCCCATTTCTATAGCCATATTGCAAAGGGTCATTCTTCCCGAGACGGAAAGGGCGGTAATTGCCTCGCCGTAAAATTCAACGGCTTTATAGGTGGCGCCGGCGATACCTGTTTTCCCAATCAGATAAAGCGTCAAGTCTTTCGCGTAAACGCCTTTGCCGAGCGTCCCGTCAACCGTCATTTTAATCGTTTCGGGAACGCGAAACCATAGCTTGCCGGCCGCGAAAATTTCCGCCATGTCCGTTGCGCCGACACCTGTTCCAAACGCGCCAAACGCGCCGTATGTACAAGAATGTGAATCTGCGCCGATGATTAACTTCCCCGGCAAAGCAAACCCCCTCTCGGGCAAAACCTGATGACAAATGCCTTCGCCACCTTCGTAAAAATGTGAAATGTTTTGCTCCTTAATCCATTCGCGAATGTCTTTTTGCAGAACAGCCGCGGCATCCGTACTCGCCGGAACCAAATGGTCAAAAGGAATAATGATTTTACCGGCATCCCAAACCTTTGAAACACCCATTTCACGGAAAGCTTTGACTGCCAAAACGCTCGTGCCGTCATGCGCCATGGCGTAATCGACATCCGCGATAACAAAATCATTGGCATGCGCGTCTGTTCCTGACGCGCGGCTGAATATTTTTTCGCTGATCGTTTTCAAATTGTAGCCGCCTGATTATATTTTGAAATAATGAATTGTAAAATGAAACAATGAATTGTAAAATGAATGATGAAATACAACTGACACTTTCGATTATCGGATTATAAAAAACTATTGTTGGTAGCAAATCCGCAGATGAACGAACAAAAAATGAATCGATATTGAAAAACGGCAATTACAAAGATTCTTCCAAGCAAAAAGACGCCGCGTCCGACAATCTGATTTGGCTTAAAATGTAATTCCCGACTTCTTTTGTATTATAAGCGCCGCCCAAATCCGGCGTCACGATACCGTCTTCAACCGCTTTTTCAACGGCTTCAGAAATAAGGGCAGCCTCTCTTTTTTTGCCCATCCATTCAAACATCATTTGAAGGCTCAAAATGGCGGCAATCGGATTGGCGATGCCGCGGCCGGCAATGTCGGGCGCGCTGCCGTGTACGGGTTCAAAAAAGGCGCGGTTGTCGCCGATGTTCGCGCTCGGGGCCAAGCCGATGCTGCCGAGAAGAGCGGCGCCGAGGTCGCTTAAAATGTCGCCGAAAAGGTTTGTCGTCACAACGACATCGTATTTGGAAGGCGACATTATCAGGTCGTAAGCGAATATGTCGACCAGTTTGTCGGAAAAAACGACGCCGACTTCCTCAGCCGCTTTTCGACAGGAATCTAAAAACAAATTATCGGATTTTAAAACGTTGACTTTATGAACGGACGTCAATTTGTTTTTCCGGCCGGCAGCCAAGCCGCAGGCGTGTTTCGCGATGCGGTCGGAGGCGCGTTTGGTAATGACACGAAGCGTGGTTGACCGTTCAGCGCCGATTTCTTCGATGCCGGAATACAACCCTTCCGTGTTTTCACGAACAATAACAATGTCAATGTCCTCTTCTTTTCGGTCTTTGATTTGAAGAAGCTTGTAAATCCCTTTGACAGGACGAATCGGGCGGATGTTCGCGTAAAGGTCAAGTTCTTTTCGGATTCGGAGAAGAACGCTTTTGTAAGACGGGTCGCTGACCGTTGTGACGGCGCCGAAAAGAATGGCGTCACACGTTTTCAGTAAAGAAATGTCGGCATCGGTCATCGCTTCGCCGGTCCGCTCCCATTTACCGAAACCGACTTCAACTGATACTTTTTCAATCGACAGACCGTAAGTTTCATTAAAATAATCTAAAATAGCAACGGCCTCGGGAATAACTTCTTTTCCGATACCGTCGCCTTCAATAATTGCTACCTTCATGCTACCGCATCCGTTTATTGAGCCATTTTCTTTTTCCGATGCGCGACAAGGCCACCGTCATTCAAAATCTCTAACAAAAAGTCCGGCAGGTTTTCGGTCGGATATTCGCGCACATCGTCCGGCCGGCCTTTTGGGAAAACCCTGACAAGATTGTTTTCCAAATCAACTTCGACTTGGTCCCCGTCCGCCGCTTCGGCATCCGCCTCAATGATTAAAAGACCGACATTGATTGCGTTTCTGAAAAAAATGCGAGCGAAATACTTCGCGATAACGCAAGAGACGCCGGCGTACTTTAAGGCCAGAGGCGCCTGTTCGCGCGAAGAACCGCAGCCGAAATTGTCGCCGGCGACGATAATATCGCCCTTTTTGACATTTTTTGCAAAATCAGGAGCGATTCCTTCCATCGCGTGGTCGGCGAACACTTGCATATCCGTCGTCCGGAGATATTTCCCGGGGATAATGACGTCGGTATCAATGTCGTTCCCAAACGCCCAAACATTTCCTCTGAATTTTTTTTCCATAGAATCACGAATTTTCAATTTGAAATTTTCATATGTGCAGATTCATAAAAACATTTCCCCAAAAAGAACGGAAAAGAAAAAAAATGAAATGAAAATGAAATGAAATGAAATGAAATGAAAATGAAAATGAAATGAAATGAAAATAACAAAATGACGGAAGGTTAAATAAAATGACGGAAGGACAAATAAAAAAAAGAGAAAGATGATTCGTCTTCCGTCAAACGCTTTTTAGTTTTCAATACTTGAACTTTCGTAATCCGGAAGATTTTCATTCCCGTAAATTTCCTTTTCATTGATGGCCATATAAAAGCGGGTCGACCATACGAGTACCGCGACAGAGATGGCAATGGTGGCGACAACCTGAAGCAATGATGCGATAAGAGAAAGAATGACGCTCATAGAAAAGGCCATGGTGAACATATTGAACAGACTCGACAGAGCAAACATCAAAAGATAGATGAGCACGATAAAAAAAATCACTTTTACCGGATATTGTCTCAGCAGCGCAACCGATTTTTTGAAAGCGGCAATAACCGGCATGTCATCAACGACGATTGGCTCTTGAATAAAATAAAAAACAATACTGATTATGACCGTGTAAACGAGAGTCAGCAATGAACCGATCATGAACGGAACAAACAGCGCGACAGCAAGATCGGATACGACTGTAATGAAAGGGTCAATGTTCTCCATCATTAATTGGTAAAATGCATCAATAATGACATTAAACGTGTAACCGGTGTTTTTGTACGCGGAATAAAGCGGCAGCCAAAAAATAACGCACACCGATTGAATAATCAAAAGAAGAATTGTTGCAATAAAAACTCGGACAGTGTATTGCCGGCCATATTTGAACATGTCCTTTAATGTTGTCGTTCCGGTTGCAATCGCTTCTTTTGCCATGCCGATCGTTCCTGCCGTAACATAAGATGAAATAAGAATGGTAAGAATCAAAAGGACAAAGGAAACAACAACAGCAGCAGGGAGGATAGATGATATATCTGCGCCAACCACCCAAAAGTAACCAATGAAAATGCCCACGATGAAGGACAAAGCAAGTACAAAAATAAGGAAAACGAAATAAGGCACGAATAAAACCGTGTTGTCTTTCATATTTTGAAGCCCTTTGAAAATCGTATCAATAATTTGTTCCATTCGTTTATCACCTGTGATATTATCGCCTATGAAATACATCAGTATAAAAGTCAAAATAAAATTCAAGAAAACAACATTTCATAAAATGAAATGCAATTAAAAATGTAACGAAAGTCAGAATGCATAGAATGCAATGCGTGTATAACGAATCTATTTGATAAATATTATTCCGGTCTTTTATAAAGTTCGCCAATTATATGAGACATATTTATAAATAGAAATGACCTGAACCGGATGACCTGAACCTGATGAACTAACCGGATGAACTAACCGGATGACCTGACCGGATGAATTGAATGAGAAAAATAAAAAGAAAGGGAAAGATGAATCGTCTCCCGTCAATTGCTTTTTAGTTTCCGAAATCAAGAAGATTTTCTTTCTCGTAAAGTTCCTTTTCAGTAATGCTCATGTAAAAGCGGGTCGACCACACGACTGCTGCGACATCGGTGGCAGCGGAAACAACAGACAGAAGCAATGTTGTAATTATAAGGAAGGCGGGACCAAGCATTGAAAAGACCATAATGGGCATAACGAACAAACTCACCAGAGCAACGATCAGAAGATAGATGAGCACGATAAAGAAAAACACTTTTACCGGATATTGTTTCAACAGCGCAAACGATTTCTTGAAAGCGGCAATAGCCGGCATGTCATCAACAACAATAGCCTCGGAAATAAAATAAAAAACAACCCAAATGATGATCAAATAAACGAAAGTCAGCAATAAACCGATCATGAATGGAACAAACAACGGGAGAGCAAGATCAGATACGATTGAAAAGAATGGCTCCGGATTTTCCAACAATAATTGGTTAAATGCATTAAAAATTGCATCAAACGCGTAGCCGGTATTTTTGTACGCGAAATAAAGCGGCAGCCAAAAAATAACGCATACCAATTGAAAAATAAAAAGAAGAATTGTTGCAATAAAAAATCGGACAGTGTATTGCCGGCCATATTTGAACATGTCCTTTAATGATGTCATTCCGGTTGCAATCGCTTCTTTTGCCATGCCGAACGTTCCTGCCGAAACATAGCAAAAAACAGGAATGGTAACAACTGCAACGATAAGGGGAATAGCAATATCAGTAAGGAGAAGGAGTGACATATCTGTGATGAATGTTTCAAAGAAAGGAGAGAAAAATTCCAAAATTTGGGTCAAAACGAATGTAAACATAAAGAAAACTAAATAAGGCACGAATAATACCGTATTGTCCTTCAAGTTTCGAAGCCCTTTAATAATTGTGTCAGTAATCTGTTCCATTCGTTTACCACCCGTGATATTATCGCCTATGAAATACATCTCTTTAAAATTCAAAATAAAATTCAAGAAAACAACATTTCATAAAATGAAATGCAATTAAAAACGTAACGAAAGTCAGAATGCATAGAATGCAATATGTGTAAAACGAATCTGTTTGATAAATATGATTCGGGCATTATATAAGGTCGCCAAATATATAAGGCATATTTATGAAAATGCGTGCCCCGGACCGGATGACCAAACGGGATGACCTAACAGGATGACCTAACCGGATGACCTAACAGGATGACCTAACAGGATGACCTAACCGGATGACCTAACAGGATGACCTAACAGGATGACCTAACAGGATGACCTAACAGGATGACCTGACAGGATGACCTGACAGGATGAATTGAATGAGAAAATAAAAACCGCCCATTGATTAAAAGGAAACAGGAGACTGAATTGTGGAAATCCATGTCATTGCCCATTGTTTATTAAATTCCCTGACACGCGTCAAAGGGATTAGACATCCTGAGCCGTATAACACGGAAAATAAAAAGATAATTCAACTGCCATGCCCCGAAATCATATATTTCGGCATTGACCGTCTCAAAAACACTAAGGACAAAATGGACACACCGGATTTTCGGCAATTCTGCCGCGAGTTGTTTTTGCCGTATGCCGATATGATTGAAATGTTTGCAAAAGACGGGCATACCGTCATAATAGCGGGCGTTTCAAACAGCCCGTCTTGCGCCGCACCGGCCGTTTTCAGCGATTCTGCTGTTTGCGACTCTCAAGCGGCCTGCGCCGGCGGTGAATCCTGTCAAAGCGTTTCTTTAAAAGACGGCGCTGAAGAAGAAAAGGGAATTTTCATTGAAGAAATCGAAGCGGAATTAAATCGGCGGCGCGTTTTGTTTTGTTTCGTTTAAAAGAACCGAATAAGAGAAAGAAAATAAGGAACAGAGAACAAAAAAAATCAGGCTGCCATAGGTTTCCGTAGGTTGCCATATAATCTTTTCTTTTTTAAAAATTTAAAAACCGTTATATTCAGGAATGATAAACGGCTCACTATGTTCAAAACAGATGTTAAAATCAAAGATTTCCCCGTCACCGAACAACCCCGCGAAAGACTGCTGAAATACGGACCGGATACGCTGTCCGACGCGGAACTATTGGCAATTATTCTCCGAACAGGAACAATGGGAATGAACAGCATCACGATGTGTCAGCAGATTTTCGCATCGGCGAATTTGAAAAAGCTCAGCCGCAGTACGATTCAGGAACTTGTAAAAATTCGGGGCATCGGCATGACAAAGGCTTGTCAAATTGTTTCCGTTTTTGAACTGTCACGCCGTTTGGAAACGTATACAGACGAGCCGAAACCGAAAATCAGAGACCCCGAGGACATCTACCGGGTCATGTATCCGAAAATTCGGGAAGAGAAACAGGAGAAATTTATGGTCTTGTGTTTGGATACAAAAAATCAAATCATTTCCATTGAAACCATTTTCATCGGCAGTCTGGATTCCAGTATCGTGCACCCGCGGGAAATATTTAAAACCGCAATTTTGGCGTCGGCGGCGTCCATCATTTTAGTTCACAATCACCCGTCGGGAGACCCAACCCCCAGCCACGAGGATATTGTCATTACGAATCGCATTATCGAAGGCGGAAAACTCCTCGGGATCAACGTTTGGGACCATTTGATTATCGGGGACGGGAGCTATATCAGTTTAAAGCGGGAAAATTTGGTCTGACGGGCTTGGAAATAAATAATGAAAGGATTGGAAAAAGAAAAATGATAGAAGTGGAAAAAAAGAAGTGAGATGGATTGAAAAATAAAAATGAGACGAGTCGCCGTTAATTTTCCTTTTTGTAGAATTGTGATTAAAAATAAGACTTTTGTCACCACATCATTTATAACAGAAATATTTCTTTTAAAAATGAAACATGGCTAAAGGTATTTATTTGAAAGACGATCCGTATACGGTTCCTTATCAAGGCATATATGCGATATGCGATGAACGTAACGAAAAGGCCGAGATTATCGAACATTCCAATTGCTTCAGCGGCGCCAGCTGGTCACTGCACCATTACGCGAAGTCGCCGGCGGTGACAAGCGCGTATTCTTACGGCGACTTTATGCGTTATTCCGTGAACATCGGAAAATCGCCGCTCCTTTTGAAATCATCGGTTGCCGCGGCGGGTATTGAATCTGTGCTCTGCCTCCCCGATAACGAAGTTGAAATCACTTACATGGGCATCGGCGGCGGCGGCGTCGGCGCAACCAAATGCCGCGCGCTTGCAAAAGGAGTTAACCGTTATGAGATTACAGCATCGGGCGGCGGGAAAACCGGCATCGGAAAGATATTTGTTCCGCGCCGAGAGCGCGTGCTGATTGCGATTGACGACACCGATTCGTGTGAAGAAGGAGCCACTTGGACGCTGACGCACAATATCGCCAAAACCGTCAGCAACGATGATTCCATTTATTTATCACAATCACTGGTTCAGCTATTCCCGGTTCCCGAAAAGACGCAAAACTGTATGTCCGCGATTTTAGAATTCGGCTGCACAAGCCGTGAAGCAAAAGAAAAATTGGTGAGCGACGTCAAAGAACTGCTTTTGGAATACAGCGTCAGCGAAAACACGGGAATGCTCGTGTACACCGGTTTTGAAGCGCCCGATGAATTAAAAAAATACAGCAGCAAGGCCAGAACCGAGCGCGTATCAAAAGAAACGGCGCTGGACACCGCGAAAAGAAACAATGTCGATATTGTACTGGACGGAAACGGCGTCATCGGCGCGTTAGCCGCTTTTGCGTGGTTTGCCAAACCTTCAGAATCCATAAAACCGGAATTTGACATCAATGCCATTTGAAGACGGTCAATAAGAAACAGATGATAAAAAACAGATAATAAAAAAGAAGTCGGGCGGAACTTAAAGCTTTCCTTTTGCCGCCGCTTGACGACATTCACACTTTTTTTCGGGCGTTTGACCGTTTGATGAATTGCCGGCAGCCCGCGCCGCCAAAACTTCGGCTGTTTTTGAAATAATATCAAAAACTTTTTTTCGGGTATTTTCAACGCCGATTTTTACCTCATCTGCCGTTACCATATTTTGGCTGAGGCCGGCAGCCGGATTTGCGATGACGCACAATGACGCGTAACATAAACCCGCCTCTTTCGCCAAAACGACTTCGGGAACGCCTGTCATGCCGACGACGTCGGCGAATTGTGAAAACAGCCTGATCTCCGCTTTCGTTTCAAAGCGGGGGCCTTCCGTGCAAAGGTAAATGCCTTCTGAATAAGAAATTTGTTCCACTGATAAAACCGTTTTCAGCAAACCCCGGATATCCGCGCAGTACGGGTCGGTCATGTCGACATGAACCGTTTCATCGCTGTAAAACGTACAGACTCTGTTTTTTGTAAAATCAATGAAATCATTCGGAATAAAAAACGGATAATCCTCAAATGAATCAGGCGTCACATGTGTCTTTTTTCCGTTCTCGAAGTCCTCTGACAGCGAAACGGCGCGCATCAAACCGACAGAATTGACGGCAAGAACCGGCGCGCCTATTTTTTGAGCGGCTGAAATCAGAGCCCGGAAATTAATTTCGTGAGGAGGCGTATGCCGCTCTCCTTGATGGCGGGAGATGAAAACAATTTCGGATGACGGGGAGAACGGAAGAGCCGAATAAGAAACGGGCCCGTACGGCGTTTGAATTTCTTGAAGCGGGGAGCCTTCGTATGACGGGGAGCCTTCGTCTGACAGGAAGCTTTCGTCTGACGGGGCATTGAAACCGACGCCGCCGATGACCGTTAAAACAACATTTTCAAACGACATACGAATGACCTCTTTAAATCACCCTTCTCTTATCGTCCCAATTGAGCATGCGCGCGCGCCAAATGACCGGCGGCCTGAGCCGCGACAAGCGAGACTTCGCCTGCCAAAACAGCCGCCGCGACAATCTCTGAGAGGGCCAGCGAATTTTCACCCGGCACGTCGCTTGCGCCGGCAACGCCGAGAAGCTTTAAACATTCCTGCTGCGCCGCGATTGTCGTGCCGCCGCCGACGGTGCCGACTTCAAGGGCGGGCAGCGTAACGGAGCAGACCAAGCCGCCGTCGGGCGTTAAATCCATTTCCGTCACACAGAGACTGCCTTCAACAACGTGGGCAGGGTCCTGACCGCAGGCCAAAAAGATGGCGGCAACGATATTGGAGGCGTGGGCGTTAAAACCGAGACTGCCGGCACGCATAGAGCCGAGGAAGTTTTTGCGGTAATTCACGTCAAACATGGCTTCAGACGTGCATTTCAGCGTTTCTTTGATGAAATCGCCGGAAAAGCGGGCTTCGGCGATAACCGTTTTCCCGCGGCCGAGAATCGCGTTAATGGCAGAGGGTTTTTTGTCGGTGCACATATTGCCGGAAAGAGAGACGCAAGGCGTGCCCCTTTCGTCGGCGATAAGTTTGGTAACGGCTTCGGAAGCAATGGTAACCATGTTCATGCCCATGGCGTCTTTCGTATCATAACCGAGGCGGAGGTGAACGTTGTTGCCGCTGACAAACGGCTGAACCTCCAAAAGCTTTCCGAAACGGGACGTTGCGTCTGCCGCCTGTTTGATTTTGCCGAATGTTTCGGGCAACATAATCCAGTCATAGAAATCTTTCGTCTCTTCCAAACTGTTAAACTTAAAGATAGGCGCGCGCGTCATCATGTTCTTAAAAACGCGAACCGTCGCGCCGCCGGATTTTGTAATAATGGAGCAGCCGCGATTGACGCTGGCGACCAATGCGCCCTCCGTTGTCGCGAGCGGCAAATAATAGCTGCCTTTGGCGTACTCGCCATTGATTTCAATTTCACCGGCAATCCCGAGAGGAATTTGAACGGCGCCGATCAGATTTTCAATATTCTTTTTGGCAACGGCTTCCGTGTCAAACGAATAATTGGAAATGTGGTCAAAAGACACGTTTTCTTTAGCTTCCAAAAAAGAGCGGCGCAGTTTCGCGGAAGTGTCTTTATCGGCGACATCTTCGATTTTGCGAAGAGAAATCTCGCCCGAAAGCATTTTTTCAAGAAGAATCTGTTCATCGGCGGTGAGTTTTTCAGTTGTTGACATATTATCCGGCCTCCTGAAAGGAACTTAGTTTTCAAATCAATCAAAATATTTACAAAAATAATACTTGAAACCTGATTAATAACTTAATGATTCAAAATAATGATGATTCAAATAATGATGACGATTCGAAATAAAGATGATTCAAACAATGATGATGATTCAAACGGAATAACGGAATAAACGGAATAACGAAATAACAAAATTAACAGAATCGACGGAATCAATGAGAGAAACAATAAGAAACAAGCGGCGGATTAAAACGCAGTGATACGATTTGTTGGAAATTGTTGGAAAATGATTGGAAATTGTTGGAAAATGTTGGAAAATGATTGGAAATTGTTGAAAAATGATTGGAAAATAAAAGAGCGGGTTTGGGAATTTAAAATTTCGGAATTTAAATATACATAACCAGCTGACCCTCTTCCGTGTATTCGATCAATTTGTTCGTCAGTTCTTTGGTCGTGATGATTTCAGTCCCGGGAATCATTTCGTCCTGCGTCATACCGATTAAGGAAGCTGCCAGCTCACAGCATTTGATTTTAACCCCGAGTTCCAAACATTCCGTAATTTTAGCGTCATAATTCTGAGGCCCTTTCTTACCTTTCTTCATCAGAATGGCGCCCATCGGCCCCCAAATTAAAATAGTGGTTTCCATCCCTCTTTTACGGTAACAGCGGGCAAAGCGAAGCGCGTGTTGCGGCGCCGTGCTTTCGTAAACCATATCTTTGAGTAACAGCAAAACTTTTGTAACTTCAGCCATGACGGTCCTCTCTTCCATCAGTGATTAATCATGAAAAGCGTTCCAAACTTTATCGGAAGACTATATATAGATATCCCTTTGGAAGCCGAAAAAAAGGATTGTCTCAGGATTAAAATATTCAAAATGACAAACGGATTAAACACAAAAAAACAAACGTAAAACAATCGTAAAACAAACGTAAAATAAACAAAAAATAAACGAAAAATAAATGGAAATAAACAAAAAATAAACGAAAATAAACGAAAATAAATGAAAAATAGATAGAAATATATAAAAATAGAGGCGTTGGTAAAAATTTCGTATTCCGTTTGTCACATTATCGTCACAACAAATAGTTGTTTTCTTTATTGCCGACACGCATCGAAAAGAGTTTATAAGTTGCATAACCGCCGGCGACAAACGGCTCGGATTTGCAGACCGCTTCCGCCGCTTCTTGACTTTCGGCTGTGAAAACAATCATTCCCGCAATGCCGGTAAAACCTTTCGTCGGCCCGCAGAGTACCAATTTGCCGTTGTCATCAAGGTTCTTGATATGACCGACATGCGCCTCTACCATTGCTTTGTTGATTTTGTTGTACGTTTTGCCTCTTTCAATTAACATAACAAAAGTTGTCATTTCCATATTACCACCTATTGTATGAGCAGCCATTCAACAGAAAAAAAAGATGATGAAAAGAATATCACAAGTTGTGATAATCATTTCACAATCACGATAACCGCGTCGCCGACGTTCAAGAGGTCGATTTCGCGGCCGTTTGAAATTACTTCTGTTTTTACCTCAACGGCGTCGGCGCCAAGTTCGATTTTCTCGCCGCCTGCCGTGATTTCGATTTTGCCCGCCTCTTTCATGGACGCGGCTTCCCTCGGCGGCAGCGCTTTTAAGGCTGCAATCACGGCGCCGGCTTTGTCACGGAACATCGGGCCGAGCATACCCATGTTGGGTTTTACTTCCGACGGGACGGACTCAAAGGCGGGCGCGCCTTCAATTAAGTCCGTTGGAGATGTCACGGTGTTTGAAACGTCCGTTACGTCAATCGCGGCGTTGTAAATCTCAATCTTTTTGAGCGGGGCGTTTAAAGCCATTTTGTTGTCCGATTTGTAGCAGCGAATCGCGCTTGTGATACTTTTGATCAGCTCGCCTTTCTCCTCGGCGTCCGCGGGAATGCCGGCGACCGGCTCAGGCCAGCTTTGACGGTGAACGCTGTCATCGCTGATTCCGGAATACATTTCTTCCGCCAAAAACGGCGTAAACGGCGCGAGCAACTTGGCTAAGACCGAAACGGCTGTGAAGAGTGAAAAGCGGGCGGCGGCTTTGCCGTTTTCGTCATTGCCGTACAGCCGACCTTTGACAAGTTCAATATAGTTGTCGGCAAGCGTCTCCCAAGCAAAAGCGCGAATCGCTTTGAAAGCGTCGTCGAATTTGTACACTTCCATATCTTCGGTGACTTCAGCAATCATGCTGTTGAGCTTGAAAAGAAGCCATTCGTCCGTCTGCTTCAAGTTGGAAACATCAAAGGACGCGGCTTCTTTGAAACCGAAACCTTCCATATTGGAAAGTGAGAAGCGGTAAATGTTCCACATCTTCTGAATAAAGCGAGAGGCGGAGACGACATCGTTCCAACGGAACATCACGTCAGACCCGACACTGCCGCCCAAAGCGCCCCATTGGCGGATAGCGTCCGCGCTGTGCTCAGCGAAAACGTCTTCGGGAGAAATGACATTCCCGAGCGACTTGCTCATTTTGTGGCCGTCGGGGCCGAGAACCATGCCGTTGACCATGATGGTTTCCCACGGAATCTTGCTTTCAAGGGCTTTGGTTCGAAGAATCGTATAAAACGCCCACGTCCTGATGATATCGTGGCCTTGCGGGCGGAGTTGCGTGGGCAAACGGAGTTCTTTGTCACTGTCCCAGCCGGCGGCGTGGCAGGCGGTGAGGGATGAGTCCATCCACGTGTCAAACACGTCGGTTTCGCCGCTGAAATCAGAGGCGCCGCATTTCTGACAGCAAACCGGCGGCGCTTGCTGCGTCGGGTCAATCGGAAGCCAAGAATCATCGGCAATCAGCACGTCACTGCATTTATTGCAGTACCAAACCGGAATCGGCGTTGCGAAAATGCGCTGGCGGGAAATGCACCAGTCCCATTCCATCGTGTTTGTCCAGTTTTCGAGACGGACTTTCATGTAATCGGGAATCCATTCGATTTGGTCGGCGCCGGAGAGGATTTCTTCGGGCTTCACTTTCACGAACCACTGCATTTCGGATAAGATTTCAATCGGCGTTTTACAGCGCCAGCAAAGGCCGACATTCTGGTCAAGCGCTTTTTGTTCATACAGGAAGCCGTCGCGGCGCAAATCTTCAATGACCGCGGATTTGCAGTCGGGAATGCCCATGCCTTCGTATTTGCCGGCGGCGGCGGTCATTTTGCCGTTTCTGCCGATTGCTTTTGTGATGTTCAGGTTGTGGGTTTTGGTCCAGCGGATGTCTTGTTTGTCACCAAACGTACAAATCATCACAGCGCCGGTACCAAACGCCGCGTCGACGTCGGCATCCGCGATAATCGGAACCTTTTGGTTAAAAAGCGGCACGACCAGTTCTTTGCCGATAAATTTGCCGTACCTTTCGTCATCGGGGCTGACGGCAACGGCCGCGCAGGCGCACAGCAATTCGGGACGGGTGGTCGCGATGCAGACTTTTTCATTCGCGTCATTCGTGTCATTCGCGTCATCCGCGAGTGAGAAGTACAGGAAATTGAGATGGGTTTGTTTGGCGCGGTATTCGACTTCCGCCAAGGCAATCGCCGTTTCACAGCGCGGGCACCAGTTGACGGGGTGTTCTTCGTGATACACATACTCTTTGTCAAACATTTTCAAAAAGGAGCGCTGTGTTTTGACATAGTAGGACGGCTCCATTGTGACGAATTCGTTGCTCCAGTCATTGGAAAAGCCGAGCCTCTTCATCGTCTCCCGCATCTTCACAATGTTTCCGCGGGTGAGGTCTTCGCACATTTTTCGAAATTCCGCGCGCGGCACTTGGTTCTTTGTGATTTTGTGTGTTTCTTCCACCTTCACTTCCGTCGGCAGCCCGTGGCAGTCCCAGCCCTGAGGGAACATGACATTGAATCCTCTCATGCGCTTGTAGCGGGCAACGTAATCGATGTAGCACCAGTTCAGCGCGTTGCCGATGTGAAAGTTGCCGGTCGGGTACGGCGGCGGCGTATCGATAATGTACTGCGGTCTGCTGCTGTCGGCCCAATCAAAATGATACATGGACAAATCCCATTTATTCATCCACTTGATCTCGATCTCGGAGGCATTGTATTCTTTCGGAATTTCAGAGCCTGTCATAAAAATTGAATCTCCTTTCTGTTAAACAAAAATAACAAAATGTTGGTTGGTTTTGAAATAGAAAGGTAAACACGATTGGGTTATAAAAAGGTTTTATTCAAAAAATGTATTCACCAAGTCTCTGATTGCGGCACAAAACGGCAT